>NZ_BAAAKW010000033.1:0-132196 GCF_039527955.1 Rhodoglobus aureus
AACCGGCCACGCAAAATCCTCGGCTGGGCAACACCCGCCGAAGTCTTCCAAGAACTATCATCGAACGAAACCACACCGTGTTGCACTTCGAACTAGAACCCGGGTTTTCTCATGCGCGTCGCTCAGCCACCGCATAGTGTTGAGCACGACGAAAGGAACGGCAATGCCTGTTACGAGCGAAGCAACAACACTCTGGTTTGGTGACCTGTTTAGTGGCAAAGGTACGACATCGCTAGATTCCTCTGACGCCGCAGAATTCCCAGTCACCTGGGCAGCGCGGTCAGAAGGCCAAGAGTCGACGACAAATCCCGAAGAACTGCTTGGCGCCGCCCACTCGGCATGTTTCGCCATGGCATTCTCGAATGGTCTCGCCAGCAATGGAACCCCAGCGGAGAGCCTTCAGGTTACTGCCGCAGTTACCTTTGACCCAGCCGAAGGAATCACCGGAAGTCACCTGCTCGTCAGCGCCAAAGTGGCCGACCTAAGCGAAGAAGACTTTCAGCGGCTGGCACAGGAAGCCAAAGAAGGGTGCCCCGTTTCACGCGCCCTCACCGGCGTCCCGATCACGCTTGAAGCAAGCTTGGCGTAGCGGTGGCTGAAGCAGCGGTCACGCGGGTACTGGTCGCCGGCGCGTCAGGCTATATTGGCACAGAGCTTGTCTCGCAGTTGGAGACTGAAGGTTTCGAAGTTCTGCGTCTTGTGCGTCGCGAACCACGCACTTCTACTGAGTTTTACTGGGACCCCCGGTCGAGAACAATCGACGATCGAGCGATCGAACTCGCGGATGTTGTCATCAATTTGGCCGGTGCAAGCACAGGGAAGCTTCCGTGGACTCTTGGCTACAAACGTGAGATTCTGCGCTCTAGGGTGGATGGCACGCGCACTATTGCCGAAGCTATCCGACGTGCCACTTCTCCCCCGGATGCTTTTCTCAGTGGTTCAGCGGTCGGCTACTTTGGCAGCCGGCCCGGTGAGGAACTGACCGACGAGTCCTCAAAGGGAACCGGATTCCTCAGCGACGTTGTTGACGCGTGGGAGAAAGCTGCACGGCTCACGCCTTCGAGCACACGCCTTGTCATTTTTCGCACCGGAATCGTCGTCGGCGAGGGTGGAGCGTTCACACCGCTCAATTTGCTCACCCGCTTCGGCCTCGGCAGTCGACTTGGCAGCGGCGACCAATATTGGCCATGGGTCAGCCTTCACGATGAAGCTGCTGCCATCATCCATTTGCTGCGCAGCGACTTCTCCGGGGTCGTTTCACTCGTTGGACCAACTCCGGCAACCGCAAAAACAGTCACTAAGGCCCTCGCGCGCTCGATGCAGAAACCGCACTGGCTGGCGGTTCCCAGCTTCGCCTTTCGGATGCTGGGCGACGCAGGCAAAGATCTCATTCTGGTCGACGAGAACGTTCAGCCGCGCACTCTGCTCGACACCGGATTCAGCTTTACGCACACGACGATCGAGCAGGCGATCGACGAGTTCGTCGATTAGCTCATCGTTGCGCGGCTCGCTCTTGCGACTAGCTGCGACTAGCCATGACCGGGTGCGTTCGCCTACGCAGCCTTTTGGGCAGAGCTACGTGACAACGAGATGGCCCGGCGAGTGGCCCAACGGGCTCGGCTTCGGTCACCACTGGCGTCATAGGCAAGTCCAAGGCGTAGCCAAGCGCGCCACGACTCAGGGCTTGCCTCAGCTTCTTCGCGGTAGAGCTCGAATGCCCGGTCTGCCGCTTCAGGGTCGGGTCGACCACTTGGCCGACGTTCGTCAACTTCTTCGGGCAGTGCGCCTTCATCTCGGAGGGTGTTGAGCAACCTCTCAGCACGGAAAATGAAAACAAGCTCAGCGGCAAGCGCCCAGAAGCCGATCAGCGGCAGCACGAGCAGCGCCCACCCCATTACCTGCGCAATGAGCTCACCTGTTCCGATCAAAATGAACGAATAGTTGATGACAAAGACGAGATAGAGGGCCAGAAGACCCACCATCACCAGAGCCGCTATACGGGTTTTCACGCTGACTCCGTGCGACCACGAGGTGCTAGATCAATGAGCTGGTCGAGCCCGACTGTTACGCCACGCGCTGTAACGACCGCGCGCAAACCAAGCAGGATTCCGGCCTCGTAAGAGTCCTGAGACATTGTGCGGTGGTCGAGTGTGAGCACCTCGCCAGGGCCGCCGAAAATGACCTGCTGGTGCGCGACCACTCCCGTCATCCGCAGACTGTGCACGGGAATACCAGCAACCTGCTCGCCGCGGGCACGCTGGTCATGGTGGGGCGCAGCTACTGGCCCACGCTCACTCCGGGCGTCTGCCATGAGTTCTGCCGTGCGAACCGCTGTGCCGGATGGCGAATCGACCTTGCCGGCGTGATGGCTCTCAATGATTTCGATGGAGTCGAAGTATCGCGCGGCGGCGGCAGCAAACGATGTGGCCAGCGCGGAGCCGAGCGAAAAGTTAGGGATAAAGATGACACCGATGTCGGGCTTATCGGCAAGCGTGGATTTGATGCCCTGAATACGATCCTCACTCCAGCCTGAGGTACCAACAAGCACACTCTTGTCATGAGAGGTCGCGAACTCGACCACCGAAGGCGACACGCTCGGCTCAGTGACATCCACCACAACGTCTGCCTCAAGCATCTCGCTAAGATCCGACCGAGAGTTGAGGGTGGCAACGAGCGAAAAATCGTCTGCTGCGTCGACCACACCACTGATGAACTTTCCCATGCGACCGGTTGCGCCGACTACCGCTACTTTCGTTGTCATGGTTCAAATCTATCAATGCTGAGCGACGCTGCCGACTGCCCCAAGCCGCGGCCACGAGTACTGTTGTGCTGTGCCACAGTTTCGCCCCGTCCCCGTCACGGATGCTCTCGCCCACGAACTTCTTTCCGAGTACTTCAGCTACCGCGCTGAGACGTTCCCCTCGCCCGCGGGCTATGTCACGACGTTCCCCAGTGATGAACAGTTCACACCACCCCACGGCGTGTTTCTCTTCGTGGAGGAATCGGGCAACGCGCTGGGCTGTGGAGGCATCCGTCAGCTTGATTCAGGTCGCTATGAAGTAAAGCATTTGTGGGTGCGGCCCGAGGGTCGCGGCGCAGGGCTCGGGCGTCAACTCTTGAGCGAACTGGAACGTCGCGCCCGCCAGTGGGGCGCCATAGAGCTGGTACTCGACACCAATGAGAGCCTCGCAGCAGCTGGTGGCCTCTACCGGTCTAGCGGATTCGACTCAGTCGAACCGTACAATGACAACCCCAACGCAACCACCTGGTACCGCAAGGTGCTCAGCTAGTACGGCTGCTCCTCAGGCAAGCCCGTGCGGAGTTCCGCCGGCAGGTGCCCAAGATCATTGTGAGCGACGAGTACAGGCGGTTTCGCGCTGCGCACCCGGATGATCGTGAGACCGCAATTGGCTTGATTGAGCCCTAGCCAACGCCACTGATCGCCACCAAGCACTTCGCGCACGAACCAGGCGATTACGAAGTTGTGCGTGATGAGAAGATCGTGGCGATCCTCGCGCGCTGGCGTAAGGAATTCCGCAACAGCGTCTTCCATCTGGGCCTGCCCGGCATCGATCTCTTCGGGAGTGACAGAACCAAAAAAATGGTCAAACGCTGAAGGCATATCGACGGTCGGGCCGCTAGGGATGCAGTCCATCAGCAGTGTTGTGGGCTGCGACTCGAGGGCGGGCATCCGCTCGGTCATGATTGCCGCGGTTTCGGCCGCACGCTGTAGCGGCGAGTGGAAAGCGCGAGTAAACGGAACGCCGCTCAGCCGTTCAGAAATCGCCTTCGCCTGACGTGTCCCTTTGCCCGAAAGCGGGCCATCGGGCAGTCCGTGTTCTGCGTCTTGCTGTTCGCCGTGACGCACGAGGTACAGGTAGTGAGCCATCACCATTCCTTTGTTGATCTAGCTCTGGGCAACTCTGCCGAGAGAAAGCCCGGAAAACATCTCGTCAGTGACCGCACCGACTGCCGCGATGGACAGCGGGCGCGATGAGAGTTCGTGAGCAAGTTCTTGGATGCCGTCGGCCGTGACCGCCGAGATCCGTGCGATTGAGGTGTCGAGGTCGATAAACTCGCCGAGCGTCAGCTCGCTGCGACCGAGTCGCGACATGCGCGAGTCTGAGTCTTCAAGCGCGAGTGCTGAGGCGCCCCGTAGTTGGCCAACCGCCCGACTGATTTCTTCGTCAGTGACGTGAGAGTCGCCGAGCTTGTTGAACTCTTCGAGCATGAGTTCGGCAACCTGCGCAGACTTTGCGGGCGAGCATCCGGCATAAATGCCAAAGATTCCTGCGTCGGAGTAGCTGGGAGCGAAGGAGTACACCGAGTAGGCTAGGCCACGCTTCTCGCGCACTTCTTGGAACAATCGCGAAGACATTCCGCTGCCCAGAATGGAATTGAGCACGGTGAGGGTTGCGCGACGCTCATCAGTTGCTGACAACCCTTCGACGCCAGCAATGATGTTTGCCTGTTCGATGGGGCGATGAGTAACTTGAAGTCGCTGAGCTGGGGTGCTGGCTGATGCTGCTGTCGTTGCGTTGTTTCGACGCGCAACCGGTGTCGCCTCAAGTGAGAGGTCCCAGCCCGCCCCCACAAGGCAGGCAGAGACTGCGGCGACGAGCACGTCGTGGTCGACTGCACCTGCCACTGTGATCACGAGATCTTGTGGCCGATAGTTGCCGCGGTAGTGCTCCATTACTGATTCGCGCGAGATGGCGTTGATCGTTTCGGGGCTGCCGCCGATGGGGCGGCCTAGTGGATGATCGCCAAAGACCGCTTCGAAGAAGCGCTCACTGGCAACATCAGTGGGGTCGTCATCTGCCATGGCAAGTTCTTCTAGGATCACCCCACGCTCGTTGGCGAACTCTGTTGGATCGATCAGGCTCGACGTGAGCATGTCACCGATCACTTCGATCGCCATGGGCAAGTCGATGTCTTGCACTTTGGCGTAGTAGCAGGTGTATTCCTTGGCGGTCATGGCATTATGCTCGCCGCCGACCGCATCGAAGCTGACCGCAATATCTAGCGCAGTGCGTGACGGGGTTCCTTTGAACAGCAGGTGCTCAAGGAAGTGAGTGGCACCAAAGGTGCCAGAAAGTTCGTCTCGCGAACCAGCAGCTACCCAGTAGCCGACAGTGGCGCTGCGCGCGCCAGGAACCTGTTCGCTGAGGATACGCACACCACTCGGCAAAACGGTTCTGCGAACGAGACTGTCGCCGGTTGCGGTGAACGACAGTTCGGGAAGGTCAAGTGGAAGAATCACAGCGTCGTTCATCACTACGATCTTACGTCATTTGAATTGGCCGAGACGCTGGGCCCAAAACTCTCTTGACGAGACCCCCCAAATTGGGGATAATAAATGAGGACAGACAGACTTGTCTGTATGTCCTCATGTGCTACAGTCTTTTTTAGGCACCCGAAGCCGACAAACCATCACTTGGACCCGAACCGAGCGATGTCCACAACCACACAACCCGGACCCGAACCGGGTTGTGTACTAAAACCGCATCGCACGCCCCGAATCGAGCGATGCACTAATTAGGGGAATAGTTCCTGATCCGAATTTCCCCCGGAAGGAGTGCGCTGTGATGGTATTTGAGACACCAGAGACCGCACAGCGCGCTCCGGCCAAAGGTCGCATTCTTGACACGGCCAACGAACTTTTCTACCAAGACGGCATTCTGAACGTCGGAGTAGACCGCATCATCGCTAAGTCAAGCGTGACGAAGGCAACCTTCTACAAGCACTACCGCTCAAAAGACAACTTGATTCTTGAGTACGTCAAGAGCCGCAGAGCAGCCGCAGAGTCACAGGTGCAGTCCATCGTTGAGGGCGCAGCATCTCCTCACGACGCTGTCCTCGGCCTGCTTGAGGGAATTGCCGCTGAGCTCACGAAGCAAGACTTTCGTGGATGCCCGTTCCTCAACGTTGTCGCTGAATTCCCTGACCCGGCACACCCGGTACGTCAACTGATCGCCGAGCACCGCGACTGGTACAACGAAGCTCTCTACGAGCTCATGCGCGGCACAAATCATCCCTTCCCCGGCGACGCCGCTGACGAGCTCATGCTCGCCAAAGACGGTGCACTTGCTGGCGGATACGCTGGCGACACAATTGCTGCGGGAGCAGCAATGGCGCGAGTCGTCAAGCGCGTGCTCGCCGAATCCGTCTCCGTCTAAGCAGCTGTCAGCCTTAGTTAGCCGCAGCTCCAGCAGTACCTGTAGACCGCAGCCTTAGTAGGCTGAAGCTCGATCCAACTCGGCTGACTGATGCCGCGTCAGCTGCACACGGGCGGCCGCAAGCAACTCCGGCACCTGTGTGGCAGTGCTCGCGCTAACGACGGGTGCAACCACTCCAGGCTTGTTGAGCAACCACGCCAAGGCAATAGTGGCGACGCTGGCATCATGCTCATGAGCGACCTCATCCAATGCGTTCAGCGCTTTGAAGCCGCGACGACGAAGGTACCGTGCCGCATCATGTCCCCGCGAGTTGAGGGCCAAGTCGGCGCGCTGCCGGTACTTGCCGCTCAGAAATCCGCTAGCAAGCGCAAAGCGCGGCATAACGCCCAACGCTTGAATTGCCGCGACATGCGCAAGTCCAGTCTCATAGGTTTCGCGATGCAACAGGTTGTAGTGCGACTGCACGGCCACCATCGGGGCAACCCCCATTTGGCCGCAGGCAATGCGCGCCTGGATGAGTCGGTTGCCGGTGTGATCTGAGCCGCCAAAGTAGCGAACTTTGCCCTCACCAATCAGCTCATCGACCGCCAAGAGCGTCTCATCAAAATCTACGCTCTCGTCGTCAACGTGCAGGTACAACAAGTCAATGTGCGACGTACCCAAACGGGCAAGAGACGCCGTCACTGAACGCTTAATAGCGTCAGCCTGCATGCCGGGATTGTCGCGGCTCTTTCCGACTTTCGTGGCAACGACCATGTCATCGCGGTTGCGACGCACGCGCATCCACTTGCCAATCATTAGTTCACTGCGACCGGACGCATACGAGTCAGCGGTGTCGACAAAGTTGCCGCCGCCCTCGGCGAAGGAATCGAGAATGGCTGTTGTTGCGGGATCATCGGCAGTCCAGCCAAAGACATTCCCGCTGAGAGCGAGTGGGTACACACGAAGGTCAGAGGACCCAATCACTCGCGTGATGAAGTGCGGCTGGGCGGTTACTTGCGCGCTGGTAGAACCCGGCAGTGATCTAGTCGGGTGTACCTGCGTCATAGGGGCCTCCCACAAGGCTTTTGGCAAGGATAGGACGCGGCACCGCTCAATGCGTGCAGCGCAGGGCGATCGTTATTACTCCGTGTCGAAAACCGACAAATCTGTGCGTTGTGAGGGTCGTCGGTGTCGTTTCTGTTGCATCATCGCGATAATGGCAACAGCACAGTTTTGACCATCGAGAGGACTGCCATCGTGAATGACCCGAATTGGAAACTTCCCGTCGTGCCCTCATTTGAACTTGAGAGCCCCGATTTCGAAGCCGGCGGCACATTGCCTCAATGGGCACGCTCAGGGATAGCAAACGCCGGGGGCGAAGATCGCTCCCCCACACTGCACTGGCACGGGTTCCCTTCTGGCACTAAAAGCTTCGCACTGACCGTATTCGACCCGGATGCGCCGACGAGCAGCGGCTGGTGGCATTGGGCCGTGTTCAATATTCCGGCCTCGATCGAGTCACTGCCACAAAATGCGGGCAGCACCGACGGTGCACTAATGCCGAACGGTGCCATCACGCTGCCCAACGACCTGCAGCTCGAGTCGTTTCAGGGGGCAGCCCCTCCCGCCGGCCACGGCGACCACCGCTACGTTTTTACCTTGAGCGCATTGAACACCGAACGCCTCGAGCTCGCTGAAGGAAGTACGCCAGCGATGCTCGGGTTCGTTATGCGCGACCACGTCGTGGCGCGAGCCCAACTGACAGGGCTGTCACGCACAGAAAAAGACGGAGCAAGCTAGAAGGCACGTCAAACATCCCGCCTCGGGAATACGGGAAAATGGGAGAGCGCGAAAGCGTCTGCGTTAGCTGTTCTGGCGGAAGTAGTGCGGCACCCGCTCGTAGTCACGGCTGCGCATCTTCGCAACAACCACGCTGACGACAACGACAAGCACAACAATGCCGAGAGCTACCCACAGGTACCAAGCGGTCTCAACCCACACAAGCATGTCGCTCATAAAGGCGTCGAGGGGTGTAGTGATTCGGGTCACAGCACCACCCTACCGTTCTCAGGTGCGGCGGTCGCCACCCTTTGCTAGGGGAGACAAGGGTGACTACCCCCTGATCTAGGGATAACCTGCCTAATCCAACGGGCCTTAACGACACAGTGCCCACCCTCAAAGAGGATGGGCACTGTGTGCTAATGCAATTGCGTTTAGCCGAATCTAGCTTTCGTCAGCGGGAGCCGCTGCTTCTGCGTCGGACTCTTCGGTAACCGGAGCGAGCGAAAGCTTTCCGCGGTCATCGATCTTGGTGATTTCAACCTGAATCTTCTGGCCGACGGCGAGCACGTCTTCGACGTTCTCAACACGCTTGCCACCGGCAAGTTTGCGAACCTCAGAGATGTGCAGCAACCCGTCCTTGCCCGGAGTGAGCGAAACAAAGGCGCCGAAGGTAGCGATCTTGACGACCGTACCCAAGAAGCGCTCGCCAACCTCAGGGTTAAGCGGGTTCGCGATGGCGTTAACCGCCGCGCGTGCAGCCTCAGCCGAAGGACCATCGACAGCACCGATGTAGACGGTTCCGTCATCCTCGATTGAGATGTCAGCTCCGGTGTCATCCTGAATCTGGTTGATGTTCTTGCCCTTAGGGCCAATCAGCTCGCCGATCTTGTCAATCGGAATCTGAACCGAGATCACGCGAGGAGCCGTGGGGGCCATCTCGTCGGGAGCATCGATTGCAGCGTTCAGCACCGAAAGAATCGCGGTACGCGCTTCCTTAGCCTGCTTGAGTGCGCCGTCGAGAACCGACGAAGGCAAACCAGCGAGCTTGGTGTCGAGCTGAATAGCGGTAACGAATTCGCTCGTACCGGCAACCTTGAAGTCCATGTCGCCGAGTGCGTCTTCAGCACCGAGGATGTCGGTGAGGGCCGCGTAACGCGTCTCTCCGTCAACCACGTCCGAAATGAGGCCCATGGCGATACCCGCAACAGGAGCGCGCAACGGCACACCAGCGTTGAGCAGCGACAAGGTCGAAGCACAGACAGAACCCATCGACGTTGAACCGTTGGAACTGAGAGCCTCAGAAACCTGGCGGATCGCGTAGGGGAACTCTTCGCGGGGAGGAAGCACGGGTGCGATGGCACGCTCTGCGAGGAAACCGTGACCGATTTCGCGACGCTTCGGGCTGCCAACGCGACCGGTCTCACCAGTCGAGTAAGGCGGGAAGTTGTAGTGGTGCATGTAACGCTTCTTGGTCGCTGGCGCCAGTGAGTCAATCTGCTGCTCCATCTTGAGCATGTTCAGTGTGGTGACACCCAAGATCTGGGTCTCGCCGCGCTGGAAGATTGCCGAACCGTGAACGCGAGGAATAACCTCGACCTCAGCATCAAGCGCACGGATGTCGCTCAAGCCACGGCCGTCGATACGGATTCCCTCGGTCAGCACGCGAGCGCGCATGACCTTCTTGCTGACAGCCTTGTATGCGCCGCCAACCATTCCAAGAACGTCTTCGCCGAGTTCTTCAGCGTCGACCTTCGACTGAACCTCAGCCTTGACGCGAGCCTTGAGCTCGTCGTCTGCGGTCTGGCGCTCAACCTTGTCAGCGATCTTGTAGACATCGCGAAGCTCTGCCTCAGCGATTTCGCTGACTGCGTTGTACGCCTGGTCGGAGTACGGCGGGAAGAGCTTAAACTCTGCAACAGGCTTTGCAGCCTTGTTAGCAACCTCGAGCTGAGCCTTGACGAGCTGCTTGAGGAACGGCTTGGATGCTTCGAGGCCCTGAGCAACAACAGCCTCGTCGGGCTTGGTTGCGCCGGCCTTGATGAGCTCCCAGCTGTTCTCGGTAGCTTCTGCCTCAACCATCATGATGGCGATATCTTCTTCGCCCTTGTCGTTGGTGACCATACGGCCAGCAACAGTGAGGTCGAAGACAGCGTCAGCAAGCTGGCTGTGCTTTGGGAAGGCAACCCACTGGTCACCGATCAGAGCCAAGCGGATGCCGGCAACGGGACCATAGAACGGCAGGCCCGAGATCTGGGTGCTGAGTGACGCAGCGTTGATCGACAGTGCGTCGTAGAACTCATCAGGAGCGATGCTCAGAACGGTGATGACGATCTGAACTTCGTTGCGGAGCCCCTCAACGAATGTCGGACGCATCGGACGGTCAATGAGACGGCAGACGAGAATCGCTTCGGTCGATGGACGACCCTCGCGACGGAAGAAGCTGCCGGGGATCTTGCCTGCAGCGTATGAACGCTCTTCAACGTCCACAGTAAGGGGGAAGAAGTCGAAGCCCTCACGCGGGTGCTTACCCGCGCTCGTGGCGCTCAAGATCATTGTTTCTTCGTCGAGGTACGCAGCAACGGCACCCTGTGCCTGCTGAGCGAGTCGACCGGTTTCGAAGCGCACGGTGCGCTTGCCGAACTTACCGTTATCGAGAACGGCTTCGGCGAATGTGATTTCTGGACCCTCCATGCGGGGGTTTCTCCTTTGTTTTACGTCGCGCACCCGTGTGGTGTGCGACTCGTCAAGGAGCAGGAGCGGGCAGAAGGACGCGATGGTTCATGCGCATGCCTAGAGTGGCGGCGCATGTCTGGCCAACAGTAGAAAGCCTCCGAACGACTCGGAAAATTACCACCGGTGACCAGCTTCTTGCCAGCCTGCTCCGGTGTTGCCCTATAACTATGGGGACAACGCTCATAATCGTACCATTAGGCACCTTCCGACCCGAGAAATCAGCGGTATCGACACGCTAACGCTGTGAGTCGATTACGCTTGAGGGTATGGAACCCACAAAAGAAACACCCTCTGCGAGCGAAGAGAACAAGCGCAGGTTCCGCGAGGCGCTTGATCGCAAGCAGGGCAAAGAGACGGCGCGTCCGGGACACTTGGATGCCGAATCGGCTATCCACGGCACCCAAGACCGCGCTGACCACAAGCGCGACTTCCGCCGCAAGACCGGATAAGCGAGCGCTACTACGCCCTGAAGCTGCCCGACGGGCTAAAGCCCTCGGGCAGCGCAAACGGGTCGATCACCCGGTCGGAACGATCCGACACTGCCACAAGCGCCGCCAACTCCCCCGCCGCGCGAGCAATTCGTGTTGGTAGTGTGCTCGATCCACTCTCTCCTCCACCTCCCCAGTCTGCGGATGCCGCATACACGCCAGTCGGCACAGCCACGGCATGCAGGTAGGTGAACAGCGGTCGCAGCGTGTAGTCAATCGAAAGTGAGTGCCGATCGGTGCCGCCCGTTGCGCCGAGCAGTACGGGCAAGTCCGCGAGTGATTGCGGGTCAAGAATGTCGATGAACGATTTGAACAGCCCGCTGTAGCTTGTCGTGAAGATAGGTGTGACGGCGATGAGTCCGTCAGCACCGGTGACGGCGCGTATGGCTTCGTCAAGCTTGGCGCTCGGGAAACCCGTGAGCAGGTTGTTGGTTACGTCGTGCGCGAGGTCGCGCAGTTCGATCACTGTCACGTCTGTTTCTACGCCTCGTTCGAGGACTTGTGGCTAGACGGTGGTGTCGACAGCTGCGTCAGCGGCAAGAGCCGCGTCTCGTTTGGCGACGAGAGACGCGTGGGTGGGTGCATCCGCAACTTCGGCAGGCCGGTTGGTGGCGAACTCCTTGCGGAGCACTGGCACGACTTCTTCGCCCAGGATGTCGAGCTGTTCGAGCACGGTCTTCAGCGACAGACCAGCGTGGTCCATGAGGAAGAGCTGGCGTTGGTAGTCACCGAAGTGGTCGCGCATCCCGGCATACTTGTCGATGACTTCTTGCGGGCTGCCGACTGCGAGCGGGGTCTGGTCGGTGAAGTCTTCCATCGCTGGGCCGTGGCCGTAGACGGGAGCATTGTCGAAGTATGGACGAAACTCTGCCTTTGCGGCCTGCGAGTTGCTGCGCATGAACGCCTGGCCGCCGAGCCCAACGATTGCTTGCGCCGCGCTGCCGTGGCCGTAGTGCTCGAAGCGCTGACGGTAGTAGCCGACGAGGCGCATGTAGTGCTCTTTGGGCCAGAAAATGTTGTTGGCGAAGAAGCCGTCGCCGTAGAAGGCTGCCTGCTCGGCAATCTCAGGGCTGCGGATGGAGCCGTGCCACACAAACGGAGGGACGCCATCCAACGGTCGCGGTGTCGACTGGAAACCCTGCAACGGCGTGCGGAACTTGCCCTCCCAGTTCACAAACTCTTCACGCCACAGCTTGTGCAGTAACGAATAGTTTTCGATCGCGAGCGGGATGCCCTCACGAATGTCTTTGCCAAACCACGGGTACACCGGCCCGGTGTTGCCGCGCCCCATCATGAGGTCCGCACGTCCATCAGACAGGTGCTGAAGCATCGCGTAGTCTTCGGCGATCTTCACAGGATCATTTGTCGTGATGAGAGTCGTGCTCGTCGAGAGAATGAGCTTCTCGGTCTGTGCCGCGATGTAGGCAAGAGTCGTGGTGGGGCTGGAGGAAACGAATGGCGGGTTGTGGTGCTCGCCCAGGGCGAAGACATCGAGCCCGACTTCTTCCGCTTTCTTAGCGATCGTGACGATGGCTTTAATGCGCTCGCCCTCGGTGGGGGTGGTGCCATCGGTAGGGTCGGTCGTGACATCGCTAACGGTAAAAATCCCGAACTGCATGGTGTGCTCCGGTCTCCCAAAATCTCTCTGGATTAATCAGTCATCCCGTTCAACCACGCTGTTTCATGATAATTCCAGTACCGTACCGCCAAATGGCGGGTTTGGCCTTGGGCGTCGTACAGTAGTGGCGCACCGACGAGAAAGGGAGCTTGCGACCATGCACGCACTGAACGAGATTAGCGCCCACTCAAGCAACGAAATTGCCGTAAACACTCTGCTGGACGGTGAGCGCACTCCGGAGGACCGTCGCACCGCAGCTGGCTCACTCCACCTCGCTCCGACGACCCGCTATCGGGTGGTCGCCCAACCCGCAAGCACCACCAGCGCCACGGCCGGACCGTCAGCAGTGCTTACGACGCTGGTGGGTGCCGTTCGCGCGGAAGTAGTGCTCAGCTCGGTTCCCGTAGGTGCGCCGCGAGCCGGAATCGGCATCGCTGCCGCACCGGGAGAACTGGCGCGGTCGTGGCAGTCCGCACTTACCGCCCTGCGGTTGACCTCAGATGGCGAACCTGTGTTGTACGCGGACGATCTCGGTTCGCTTCTCCTCCTCGCCGAAATTAGTCCGGCGGGAGCACCCGAGAACTGCGACCTTCAGTCTGTTGGCGTTGTCATTCGCGAGTCGCCGCGCGTCATCGCGATGCTCGACACTCTCGCTGCGAGCGACAGTCTGCGTGCTGCCGCCAGCACTCTCGGCTTTCATCACTCCACAGTGCAGTCCCGCGCTGAAGAGCTCAGTGGAAAACTCGGCTTCGATGTGCGTACCTCCCGCGGGCGTACGCGGCTCTCGGTTGCGCTCGCACTGTATCGACTGGAGACTGCGCGCTTCGACTGAGCGACACCGCTCGTCAACACGCGGATCAGAGACCGCTTAAGCGTTGTCGGTAAGTTGACCCCGCACGATCGAATCACCCGAGTGCGCAGGGTTGCCGTCGAACTGTTCCTCCGAGATATCTACGAGGTCGTAGCGATCGATATCGAGACCGTCGGGAACCGTGAACTGACCCGACGTGCCCTCAACGATTCCGAGGCTCACGAGAGCCGAGGCATCCGAGGTGATTAGCCACACTTCGCGATAACCGTCCGCTGTTGCCGGCGCATCGAATTTCACCTCGATAACTCGCGTACCATCTGGAAGTTGCTCAAGCTTTGCCTCGCCCGTCGAATCGGCCCAATCCGGGAACGCATCAAGAGTTGCGCTCGCAAGGACCATCGGCTGCTCGGCCGGCTGGAACGTCAACCAAATCGCTGAACCGGCTGCAGCGACAAGAGCCAGAGAGGCTGCCGCCGCGAGTGCTCCAACCCAAGGACGACGGCGTTTCTTCTCAAGCGAATGCACTATAGCGCCACCGGTGACTTGGCTAGCGTCCTCGACCACGACAGCAGTGGATGCTGCACCTGGCAGCGTCGCTGCTTCAGGGCTCAGAGCTAACTCGTCACTGATACGCTCCCACACCCGCGCTGGTGAATCGAGCAACTCGCCCGCGTCGAACGTCGAACGACCAACCATTGCCGCACGCGTCAGGACTTCAATCTCGCGTCGACACTGCTCACACTCGCTAATGTGCCCGCTGTCGTCAGGGAGGGCAACCTGCTCGCCGAGGGCAAGCAGCGCAAGCACCTCAGGATCAACGTGTCGCATAGGCCTCCTCCAATCGTGTTCGCATCCGTTGCAGACTTCGCCGGATATGGCTCTTAACCGTGCCCAAAGGTAGTTCGAGGCGGTCTGCTATTTGGTTGTGTGTGAGATCGTCGAAGAATGCCAGTCGCATAATTGCTTGAGCATCCGGTTCAAGACGGGCGATTTCGTCGGCCACCATCAGAGTGTCAGCCAGATCGAAGTCTTCCACAATCGGCTCTCTTCTCGACGTTGTCGCTGCGAGCTCTTCCTGAAGTCTGCGCACACGCGCCCTTGCTTCGTGAGTATCGGCGATCTTGTTCTTGGTGATTCCTACAAGCCACGCAGAGAGACTTGAGCGCTCAGGCTTGTAACTTGCTCGAACAGTCCAGGCCGATACAAAGACTTTCTGAGTGACATCTTCGGCGTCTCCGCGAGCGCCGATTCTTCTCCAGCAACGAAAGCGTGCGTGATGCGCGCTTCGTTGGCTAGATCCTCGTCGGTCATGGCTCTCCGGTTGGTTGTGGTCACAGCGGATTCGCAATCGCTACGACGTTGTCAGAATATCTCCGCACATTCTGATCGAACTGTCCACCACACGTCAGAAGAACAATTCGCGGGGCCCCATCCCGATCAAATACCTGATCGAGCGGAACTTGCTCCTTCTGGATGCTCTGCACTGACTCCAGGCGGTAGCGGTGATCTACCCCATCATCCGTCGTCACGATTATTTCGGCATCAGCGGGCATCTCCGAGAGGTAAGCGAACGGTCCAAGCCCCTGAACGAAGTCATCCACGTGGGCGGTTATCACTGTTGAGCCCGTGTCACTGCTGGGTGAGGGCCCATAGCTGTACCAGCCGGCGACCGTAATGTTTTCGGGAATCTGCATGAAGCCGTCCGCCTCGATTCCGACCGGAGTGATCTGGATGTCGATAGAGACGGAAGGAATCTGGATTCGAACCGGTGCTGCAACTCGCTCTACCGGCGCAATTTCACTCGACTGACGCGGTACATCGATGACGGCAGTCGGTAGCGGAGCCGGTCCCGGATCGGGAGCTATCGGTTGTGCTGATGTTGCCGTGCAACCAGCAAGAAGAAGCGCCATGGCCGCGAGGCCTAGGGATCTCGCGGCCATGACGTTCTCCTTGCTGAGGTATGTGAGTGCTTGTTTGTTCAGTGTTGTTAGTGCCGGTGACTACTTCGCTGCGCGAGCGGCCGTGAGGCGAGTCGCTGCGAATCCTGCGAGAGTGAGGTTGTCGTCAGCGGCACTGCCCCAGGCGTACACGATGGTGTTGACGCCTTCGGCGATGGTCACGTCAGCCGGCCCGATAACCGGGTCAGTGGTTCCCGTGAGCGCAACAGCAGCCGAAATAGTTCCGACCGGAAGATTCGCTTTCACTTCATCAGGGTTACTGAGGTTCTCAAAGGCAGCCGCACCGTTCGCAAGCACGTCTACGGCGGGGGCCGCAGCCGTGTGGCGCACGGTGAGCTTTCCCTCACCGGCAGGAATCGTGCTCAGGTCGTTCGTGAACAGGCTCGCTGTGGGGTCACCAGAAGCATCCAAGTGAGCGACAGCGGTGTAGCTCATGTTGGCTTCGAGCACGAGATCGATCGGGCCAACGGCGGGCGACGAGTCGTCAGCGGCATCCGCTGCGGTGATCGCTACCGTGTAGGTGCCAGCGGGCAGGTCAAGGGGACCAGCGAGATCACTGGGCTCAAAGTTGTCGAGCGTGAGGTCACCGTTGACGTACACGTCGACCGTGAGTCCTGGCACAGCGTGAAGTACGTACAGGTCCGCGCTGGAGTCGGAGATTGCGTTTGCGGGGATGGCGACGCCTACTGCGGCAATCGCGCCGACAGCGACGCCGGCAAGGATTTTGTTTCGCACTGTTCTTGTCCTCTCATGTTCGGGCGTAATTCGCCTGACATGGAGTACTTCTGGCTGAGCACCCAATTTGGATGCATCAATCTCAAAAAAGTTTCAAGAAGGCGCCTAAACTGACCAACAGCTTAAAGTGCGAGCACAATCTTTCCCCGCGAGTGACCCTCGACGAGCTTTGCGTAGGCCGTCGATACCTGATCGATCGGGAACACCGACTCGATCGGCACCTGCACGGTACCCGCAGCAACGAGTGCGGCGAGAGCCCCGAGATCATCGGGGGTTGCACCGGCAGCGCCAACGCCCGTTGTGCCGTATTCCTGCTGAGCGGAATAGTCGGCGATCGAGTTGATGCGGCCAGCCAGAGCACCAAGCGCGAGAGCGGCATCCACTGTTTCGCGCCCGTTATTATCTAACGCAGCTGTTATGCCTTCGGGGCTGATCTCAAGAATTCGCTCGACCATTCCCTCACCATAGGTGACGGGGTGGATGCCGAGCGACCGCAAAAATTCATGGTTCGATTCACTGGCGGAGCCGATTACTTTCGCACCCTTTAGCTTGGCCAGCTGTGCAGCGATCACGCCGACGCCACCCGCAGCAGCACTGACGAGCACGGTGTCTGCGGCCGTCAGAGAAAGACTTTCGACGCTGGCCCAAGCGGTGCGACCAGCAATGTCGAGGCCGCCGGCCTGCTCCCAGCTGAGAGCCGCTGGTTTGCGAACGAGTTTGGCCGCAGGAACCACCACGTAGTCAGCTTGAGCGCTGAAACCCTTGCCACCGAGAACCTCGTCGCCGACCACCCACTGGGTAACACCCTCGCCAATCTCATCAACAACACCAGCGAAGTCGTTGCCGTTGCCGCTGGGGAACGTGACATTCTGCGGAGTCGAAGTGGATGCACCACTAAAGACTTTGGAGTCGAACGGGTTGATGCCGGCAAATTTCACCCGCACCCGCACTTCGCCTTCACCAGCATGAGGTTCAGAAACTTCGGAAATTGTGAGCACATCAGGCCCACCGAGCTGAGAGTAAGTAACACGACGCGACATATATCGAGCCTAACGGGTGCGTCGTTCTTGCACATTCGCACCCAGAAGCTGGAAGAATGGGCAGATCACGCACCATTTGACCACACCGGTTAGGACTTTCATGAGCTCGTCTGACAGCATGACTTCCCGCTCCACTTCGGCCGAGACCCTACTCCCCGGACTGCTGCGCGCACACCGCGGTCAGCTCATGGCCGTGGCCGTCATCGGTCTCGTACTGGGTGTCGTCGGTCTGCTGTTCCCGGGAGCAACCATGCTGACCGTTGCGGTGCTCTTCGGTATCTACCTCATTGCCTCTGGCATGTATCGCATCATGTCCGCCTCCCTCGCGAACAACCTCGACTTCTCCATGCGCTGGGTTACCGGCATCCTTGGGCTGCTGATCGTCATCGCGGGCATTCTGTGCCTCTCTAACCCGTTCCAGTCGCTCATCGCGCTCGCGCTCGTGATCGGAATCGGCTGGATTCTCGAAGGAATCATTGACCTCGTCGGCGGCGTTCGCGGCACCGTCCACCCCCGCTGGTTCGGCTGGGTCAGTGGAATCGTCTCCATGGCTGCCGGTGTCGCCATGTTCGTACTGCCCGCAGCCGACCTCGTCTCGCTCGTCGCCATCGGCGCGATCCTGATGATCGCCGTCAGCGTCTCCACGCTGCTTACGCTCCCCCGCAAGAACAAGGCCGCAGAAGAGGCCACAGCGGGAGCCGCAGCCTAACGGCGCACTACCTCGGCCGAATGCGGTCTAATGCTGGCTATTTGCAGCACTCGACCGCGCTCATTGAGTGCTGCACTAACCCCGCCAACAACAAAGGCCGCCATCGCATTGCGATGACGGCCTTTGGTAAGTGTGACGAGTCGACTAGCGGCGCAGTCCCAGCTTCTCAATCAGCGTACGGTAACGCGTGATGTCAACGTTCTGCAGGTAACCCAGCAGACGACGACGCTGACCAACAAGAAGAAGCAGCCCACGACGTGAGTGGTGGTCATGCTTGTGCATCTTGAGGTGCTCGGTGAGGTCGAGGATGCGACGAGTCATCATCGCGATCTGGACCTCAGGGGATCCAGTGTCACCTGGGTGGGTTGCGTACTCTTCGATGATCGCCTTCTTGATGCTAGCTTCAAGAGCCATAAGGTGATCCCCTCTCTAGTCGTTGCGCGGTGCCCATAGCTGAATGCTTGAGCTCTCTTTATCCGCGGCCGTTAGACGGCAACCTTGAGATTCTAGCAGAATAGGGCGCCCCGCAGGACTACTCCACCGAGCTACCCGGCAAACAACCCGATAATCGCCGGGGCTGCAACAACAACCATGGTGACTGTTGCCGCGATCGCAGCCGCGCCCCCAGCGACAACCCACAAACGGTATCGCTGGCGGGCAGCATCCACTTCAGTACGAAGTCGTTCAAAACGTGCAGTGAGCCGCACACTCGCGCTGCCTGCCGCCGGGCGAACCTGCCACGACCCGAGTTGGCCCGCAACAGCAACGAGAGCTTGTACTTCGCTCGCTGAATAGACAGTCGATTCATGAAGAAGCCAACTGACGAGTTCCCCGAGCTGGAGAACCGGAACCGGGGGGCGCTTGTTGCCGTAAATGACTCCCGACGCACCGCCAATTACCACTAGCGGACGAACCGTTGTCGAGCCAGCGCCGAGTTGCGAAAGGGCCGCAGTCAGACGATCTGCGCCGACCAAGGCATCCCGAACGTACTCAACTCGGTGACCATTCACCATAATCATGCGCCCAGCAGTCACGATCTTTGCATGAGGATGTTGCCTGCTGCACACCAAGAAAGTGCCCGAAGGACCCAGCACGATGTGGTCCTCATCGACATGATCGTCGGCGGTCTGGGTTGCATTCGCCACCATCCAGTCGGAGCCCAACGCCGCGAGGGCAACCGCTGTCTCTAATTCGCTGAGCGCGCTCGAATAGAACTCGCGCGCTGCGGCGGAGAGCGGATTTGTGCCAAAGGCGGTCGCCAGCGCGCTCCGTGGCTCGCGAACTGCCTGTGCTCGGAGGCACGCTGCCATGGAAGAACCAAAACCGGCCGCACCTTCTGCGCCCGCCGCTGACACCGTTTCGGCGCTATCGTCACGCTCAATACCACTCACTTGATCCCCCACACGCCTCCCGCAGAGAATATCTCGGTTGTGCGCTTCCTCCCAATCCGGCGCCGAGAGGTAAACGGCGGTTTAGGGTTAAGGAGTGAACGTTGCCCCGCTACTCGACCTGCTGCTTATTGCGCTGCTGCTCGGCTACGTGGCGTACGGTATCTCGATCGGACTCACCCGCAGCGTCTTCGTGATCGCCGGCATCGTAGCGGGAGTCATTGCTGCGGTGCTGCTCGCACCAACAATATCGATCTCAATCCCGTGGCCACAGCTGCGCGTCGCGCTCACCATTGTGGCGGCAATCGTCCTGATCGCGATCGGTCATGCAGTCGGTGCCGCAATCGCTCGAGCGCTCCGTGACGATCTCGAAACCAGCAGGATGAGAGGAATCGATCGAGTCGCAGGCGGCATTGCGAGCGGCATTCTTGCCGCGCTCATCGTCTCAACCGTAAGTTTCAGCGTCGCTCAGCTCGGGTCGCCCTTGCTGTCTCGCACGATTGCGGGCTCGGCTGTCATCAGCACGATTCAAGATTTGACGCCCACCGACGTGGAAGTGCGAATTGCGCAACTGCGCACTGTGCTCGCCGACAAGGGCGTGCCATTCTTCACTTCTGAGCTGGGAACCGGTGGCGCAAAGATACCGTCAATCGATACCGACAGCGCTGTTCTTGCCGCTGCCGCCGAATCCGTTGTGCGAATTACCGGCAACGCCTACGCGTGCGGACAAGCTCAGACCGGAACAGGGTTTGTCGTTTCTGACGAACGAGTTGTCACGAATGCTCACGTCGTGGCTGGCACCGAACGGCCCGTCATCGAGGCACTCAACGGCCAGGTGCTCACCGGAACAATTGTTTACTTCGACGCACGCGATGACCTTGCGGTAATCGCCGTGCCAGGGCTCACGTCTGACGCCTTGTCCATGGGCGCCGCAGCACGCCCCGGCACCAGTACTGCAATCGAGGGCTATCCCTACGGTGGCCCCATCACGGTCGATGCGGCGCTGGTGCAGCACATCAGCGTCACCAACAGCCCCAATATCTATGGTTCAGGCGGTTCCCCTCGCGAGGTTTACACGCTTGCCGGGCAAGTAAATCCGGGAAACTCTGGAGGCCCGCTACTCACCCTCAACGGTGAAGTCGTCGGAGCAGTCTTTGCCCGCAGCGCCGACCAAGCAAACGTGGGCTATGCGCTAACCCTCACCGAGCTTCAACCCGTTGTGGATGAAGCACCCGCGCTTACCGGCGCAGTGTCAAGCGGGGCATGCATTCCCGGCTAGTCATCGCGCTCAGCGCGGCCCGACGAGCCTGCGGAGCGCTCAAATTTCAACGTCTCGAACGCGCCAGGATCGCCCGGGCACGCATCGACTGAAGTTTCGTTCAGCGTTGTGAAAGCAAACCACGACCAGTCACCGCCCAACTTCTTGGCAACCTTACTCGCCACGACAAAGCGCACAACGGCGCCGCTGACCTCTGCATCGTCAGTATCCATGCGATCACTTTTGTCGCTGTTCAGCTCATACGAGGTAACACTCTCGATTTCACCATCTTCAAGTTCGATGGAGAACTGATAAGTGCGATCAGCATCCGAGCTCTCCGCATACAGCCCCAGCAGCGCCGAGCCATCAGGGAGTGCGGATGTCAAGGTGAACTCGACCAGCAGCTCGTCGCGATCCGACTGAGCAACCGAAACCTCGTCGATATCAAGCGCGTCGGCCTCTGCCGTGAAGTCCACACAGCGCGCACCCGTCGATTCCTCTGTCGGGGCAACAGCAGCCGGCTCAGGGTCGGCACTGTTTTGCTCATTCGCCGATGGCGTTGCGCTAGGAGCGGACTGTAGAGCGCCGCCAGTCGGTGCAGTCGCAGTCGCGAGAGTGACAACAATCGTCACGACTACCGCGAAAGCTAGAACCGCGAGAAGGGCCACGACTACGGGAACCACAGCGACACGACGGTGAACGGGTTCTAGAGGAGGCTCTGAAGTCACCCAGACACGCTAGCAGTCTCCTCCGAGCGCTCCCGCACACGCAGAAATCCCGCGACAATCAATAGCTGGCCAACCAAGAACAGCACCGCTCCGGTCGCAATCGCGACACTGGTTGAAAATATCGCCGATCCATGCACACGCTAACGCGACAAGCAGCGCGACTTCCGCTGCGCGCAGCCGCAATCGAACGCGACCGACAACAGCAAGAATCAGCGCTGGCATCAAGAGGAACTTGGTGGCGTGTGCCGCGTCATCAGCTCCAAGAGCAAGGCCGACAACGTGCACGATTGAGACTGTGAGGTACGGAAGAAACCAGCGTGCGCCAGACATCCTCACAGCGTATGTCCCGATCGCTCAAATTCTGAAGAATCTTCGTTATCGTCTCGTCGGCTGATTGCGTCGCCGACGGATAACGGTGTGGGCATGCTGGCGAGCCGCAGCAACGCTAAGAGTAATCACGACCCCAATAGCTGCGCCCAATGAGTTCGAAAGGATGTCGCGCGGATCAGAAACTCTCGAAGGGATGAACTGCTGCACCCACTCAATGCCTGCCGTTAGCCCGATAGCCAGAGCAAGCGCAAGCCACCACTGCCGTTTGCCCACGAGCAACACAAAGAACAAGCCAAGCGGCACGAACAGAGCTATATTTGCCACGAATTCAAGATCATTAAAAGTCAGCCACTGTGTTGCAGAGAACCGATCAAGAAAGAGCGCGAGCTGCCAGAGCGGCCCATCCCGCTGATCGGGCGCCTGCGGGCTCAACGTCAACCACGCCACCACGGCCAAATACGCGAACGTGGCAGCGCTCAAATACGGATGGCGCCTAAACATTCATCAATCGTGCCCTACCTCGTCAGGGAAAGCCTTCGACTCGCTAGCAACTCACTACCTACTCAGGACCAACTCATAACTAGCTCATAACTAGCTCATAACTAACCAACGACAACAGATGCCAAAATTGACACGAGCGTCCACACCGAAAGAATAGTGACGATCAACGCGGCAACCACCCACAAAAAGCGCCTCACCGTCGCAGAACGCACATCGTGATGGATGCGCACGAACACCCGTGTCAGATTTCGTGCCTTACGCGCACTCTGCTGAGGTTGCGGCCACGTGTCATTGGACTCGGCTGCGCCCGAAATGTTTGCGACATCCTCGCCCGTGAGCACTGCGGGGGCGGCAAGGAGCCACTGTTCGAGCTGCATTGAGGTGAGCACCCGAACGTCGTCGGGCGCCTGCAACGTTATGACTTTGGTCGGCTCCACCAAGACAAGCACCGGCGTCACCGCGATTCGGTTATCGAAAGCGTCGCTCAGCGAATCAGAAACAATTGCCGCCACAGATCTCGCATCCAGAATGCTGGCCTTAACGCTCTTAGCAACAATGAGCTCGTCACCATTGACCGCAACTTCATCGCCCTGGCAATTGACAACGACGACGGCGAAGACGCCTGCACGTCCGACAGCAAAGTGATCGAGCGACGACAGCCCAAGCGGCACCCCGTGGAGTACATCCCAGCTGTGCCCGAGCTGATCAAGGATCGAACCAACGAGAAGTTCGCCGACCGCACCGCGGTAATGGGCTTTTCCTGCGTCGGTGAGAGGCGAAATACCAAAAGTGCGCGCCAGTCGTCCTCGCGGCGCACGACCCGCTTGCGCCTCAATGACGGCGGCCATAGCTGACTGTCCAGCAATCCGGCCGCGAAGATCGTGATTCTGCGACACGCAGACCCTCCAGCTCTCACATGCCCGTAATTGCATGCAGAAATACGTTGGGCCGGAGGCTCCCCCGCCTCCGGCCCGACTCGTGGCGAAAACTCGCTCCCGAGCGAAGGTCCCTCCCCCGAGGAACAACTTCTAGATACATAGTGCCTAACCTGAGAAGTTCATGAAACCCCCACTTTTGGGCCTACCCGAGTGGGGGTGAACAGTCGGAGCACCCTATTTCGGTACCGGAATACCTTCCGGAAGACCCTCGGAAGCGACAACGCTGAGGCGTTGGGTTGGGCGAGTCATTGCGACGTAGAGTGCGGCGGCTCCGCGCGCGATCTCGTCGACGATGCGCTGGGGCTCGACCACAACCACCGAATCAAACTCCAAGCCCTTCGATTCGCGAGGTGTCAGCACGGCGATCGACTTATTGAGGCCTGCAGCGCCCTCGCCGACCTGGCCGGGGAACTCGCTCGTGAGCGCCCCCACAGTTTCAGCAGTGAGCGATTCGCTCACGATGACCGCGATGGTTCCGTCAGCAGAAATTTCCCGATCCGTTCGCACAGCCTCAACAACACTCGCTGAACGCCTCTCGGCAGTAGCCACGGTGACCGCCACGGGCCACGGACTCTCCCGCACGGCGCGCGACGGCGTGATCGATACCTCGTGTGCCAGTGCGACCGCCTCGGCAACCGCAACAATCTGTGACGGTGTGCGGTAGTTGACGGTGAGTTCTTCAAGCCGCCACGCGCTGCCAACGTGGGCTGCGAGTGCCGTATCCCACCGAGTCGCGGCCGCGGCTGCACTTGCCTGCGCCACGTCACCGACGATTGTGAACGACTTCAGCGGATTGCGGCGACCCAAGAGTCTCCACTGCATAGGCGAAAGTTCCTGCGCCTCATCGACAACGATGTGACCATACGCCCACGAGCGATCAGCCGCAGCAATGTCGGCAGTCGAGGCACGGTCTACCTTTACCTCAAACCCGTCGGCAAGAGTCTCGGCATCGATCATGCCTTCAACCCCCATGTTCTGGATGGCTGCGGCCGCGTTCTCGAGGTCGCGCTTGCGTTGCTGAGCATGTTCGTGTTCAGCCGCCGTATGGGCGACATCCACTTCGCCGAGCCATTCTGCTGCTTCATCGAGCAACGCGACATCGCTAATGGTGACGGGCGCATCGCGCTCGCGCAGCAGCAGCCGCCTCTCCTCGGGGCTCCAGCGCGGCGTGAGGCTGTGCAGCCACGTCGGGCGGGCGTACAGGTCATTGAGAAGCTTGTGAGGGGAGAGGGGCATCCATGCGCTGTTAAGCGCAACCTTGACATCGTGCGCGGTACGAATGTCTTCGCGCAGCCATTTCTGGTCGGAGTCATCAATCGTATTGCCGTGCGAGCGGAGCTGATCAGCGAGCATGCGGCTGAGCGCAGCGATCGCCGCCTTATTGAACGTCACGCGCGCCAGATTGTGCGGCTTGTGGGAATCCCACGCTTTTTGCATCGCACTACGAATCAGCTCAGCAGGAACATCAAGAATTTCGCCGTTGATTTCCATGCGCTGGGTTGCGGTTGGCACCACCTGGCGAGCCCGAACGGCCCGACGAATGAGCGCAGCCATTTCTAGAGAACCCTTGAGGCTCGCCACCGCGTCGATATCTTCGCGTCGAGCATCCACCCCAGGAAAAAGCTGCCCGAGACTGGCCAGCACCACGCCGGTCTCACCAAGTGATGGCAGAACAGCTTCGATGTAGCGCAAGAATGAGCGTGACGGGCCAACGATCAGAACACCGGATGTCGATAGTCGTTCGCGGTGCGAATACAGCAGGTAGGCAGCGCGATGCAGCGCAACCGCCGTTTTGCCGGTTCCCGGACCACCCTGCACGACGAGCGCGCCGCTGAGCTCGGATCGAATGATGGCATCTTGCTCAGCCTGGATCGTCGCGACGATGTCGCCCATGCGGCCGGTACGCTCAGCGGTGAGGCTCGCCATGAGCGCTGCCTCTCCCTGAAGCGACACCGCGTCGCTCTCAAGAATCTCTGAATCAAAGACTTCGTCGTCGATGCGTACAATGTTGCGCCCGCTGCTTTGGAGATGACGTCTGGCTCGTGCACCAAGCGGAGTTGCTGCGGTTGCCTGGTAGAACGCTCTCGCCTGAGGCACCCGCCAATCGAGCAAAAGGGGCAACTGCTCTTCATCGCGAAGACCAATCCGCCCGATATAGCGCAACACTCGCTCGCTGTCGTCGCTTTCGGGTTCCAATTCGAGTCGCCCGAACGCCAAGCGTTCGTCAATTTCACGCAACTGACCTACCCGGTCTTCGTAGATGCGAGCAAACGCATCGCGCTCAGAACGGTTCTGATGGGTACCGCCCGGAGCGCTTCTGCGCACGGCCTCAAGCTGCTGCTGCGCCGCATCCCGAAGTGAATCGAGTCGACGATAGAGGCCGTGGACGTAGTCCCGTTCCCGTGCAAGTTCACTCGATGACATCCGGGTTCCTCTCCAAATTGCGACCTCCAATGGTACGCCGTTTTTGACTATGAATTCGCCGATCAACTATTGCGCTCAGCGAAACTTGGTGGCACGCTAAAAGCAGTAACACTCATCGCTCACCAGAGTCGCAGGCAGTGCCGCACCGGTGGGCGATGAGTCTTGATACGGGCTACCTGCCGCTAGCTACCCAGCGTCGGCCACCCAGCGTCGGCCACCCAATACGATGGCGCATGCTTCGCTCTATTGACTACTCCGGGCTGATCTACCCGATCGACACTCAAGCCGTCTCCCAGTTTCGAGCGAATCGCCGCGGTCTATTCAGCTACTCGCAGCTGGGGACGGCGGCAAAGGTCGCGCTCGTCGCTGTCGTGGCAGTGCTCTTTTTAGCCATTGTTGGCACTCAAATGATTGGAGCGCTCGCTAGTGTTGTGAGCTCTGTTATTTCTGAGGGCGCGCTCGTTGCCGCTATCCCCGTCCTACTATTTTTTGTTGTCATGGTGGCTGTCGCCGGAGGCGCCATCTATGCGGGAGTACGCGCCTGGCGCCACAACGGCGGTCCATGGCAACGCTTCCACCGCATGAACAAATTTGCTGAGGACAACGGGCTCACACCTTTGCCCCCCTCGACTACGGCAATTACCGCAACGTCACCGGCTCCGGCAAGAACCGCCGAACCCACAATTAGGGTTTCATGGCACTCGAACTTGACCGCGCCCTCCCCACATGGTGTTGGATGCTCGCGCCAATAACCAGTTATTTGGTTTCAGCAACCTGCCCAAGTCATTCGCTCGCGATCAGGTGTTGAAGCTCGAGGGTGACTTCAACGAACACTTCACTTTGTATTCTCCACGCCACTACGAGCGCGACGCTCTCTACGTATTCACGCAGCACCCTATGACGTCGACGTTGTCCACAAATGGCTGTTGGTTTACTCACCTAAAGAATTCGACCTAGTGGATCCAGCACAACACCGCCGGCTGCTCGGCATCGCCGATACGGTGGGCGCCAAGACGCTCCGTCAATCACGAAACTATGCGGAGGAACGAATCGGCGACTACCGTAGCGGATGCTTCGCGCCCGTGAGCACATGACGTGCCTCAACAACCGCACCAAGCAGCACCGCTTCGTCAGTGGTTGCACTAATGCGGTCGCGCCCCGTAATGATGCGCTGACGGGCGAACGCGAGTCGCGTCGCATCCTGAATGTAGTTTTGCATCGCAGCACGCTTGTTGTTCTGACCCGCCCAGACAAGCGCCTGTCGACGGCCACGCGCAGTTGCAAGTACTGCCACTTCGTCACGGTTGAACCAACCGACGCTCGCATATTCGGCGAGGCGATCGAAGGTTAGTTTCTCCTCTTGCTTGCGCAAATAGATAACAATCACGATGGCCACCATAAAAAGGGGAAACTGCACGATGACGTAATAGCCGAAGAAGTCGTTGACGAAGAACAGTGCACCATTCCACAGGGCGTGCAGACCAATCGCCAGAGCGAACCCCGCCACCAATATCCCCGTCCTGCTGGAAGCACGAGTGGATCGCGCAGCAAACCCCAACGCGATTCCGGTGCACGCAGTGAACATCACGTGGGCGAACGGCGACATGAGGCCTCGCACCAAGAATATTGGGAAGAGCCCAGCGCCGCCCCCCTCGAGGCTGACAAGCTCAGAACCGAAGTACAAGATGTTCTCGGTGAAGGCGAACCCGCCAGCAACCCACGCCCCGTAGACCAATCCATCAATCGGTCCGTCAAAGTGGCGGCGAGCGACCCAGAAGATGACGAGAATGCCCAACGCCTTACCTAGCTCTTCGACGATCGGGGCTTGAATCGCGGCAGAGAAGAACTCGTAGCCCGGCCCGGGACCGCCGAGGGCCGCGATGACGTTGTCGATCTCAGCGCCAGCAATGAGAGCAAGCAAGACAGCGACGCCGGCACCCCAGAGGAACGCAAAGACGACCGCAAGTCGTGGCTCAGGTTCCCAGCGGTCAATCCAGCGCACGGTGAAGAATACGACGGCCAGCGGTACCACCGCCAAGACACCGCCGAGCGCGAAAGCATCGGTACCGATTGCTGAAATCACGTAGACGACGACGAAGAGCAAAACGAATGCGAGAGCAACAACTCCCAAAATTCCGAGCACAAGCAGGCCGGGCCCGCGACGGGGAGGTACTCCAAAGTGCAGCTGGTTTTGCTGAGCTTCGCTAGCAACCTCAGCTGGAGCCGGCATCGGCCGCTGAGCGGTAACACCTGCCGATGCCGTGTAATCGGGAGTCGCGGAAGGTTGATCGCTCGCGGTCATGTGAAAGACCCTAGCGTGCGAGTGGCACCTCTCTGGGGAGGCCTACTGCGCGGCTTGCTGCTCCCGCAGAATGCTCAACGCACGTGCTACCCGGTCGCCAAGGCCCGCGACGCGTTTCTTCGACGATCGTTCGGCCTCGACGATAAGTCCGACTAACTCGCGGCGATACACGTCCTGCGTGGAACGCACCGCAGTACGCAACGCCGATGATGCGCGGACTGCCGCGATGCCGAAGGTGACACTTGCAATGACAGTAAGCAGCGCTACCACGAACACCCACGGTTGTGATGGGTAATTCGCCATGTGCACGAGTGCCGAAATCGCAACCGCGAGCGAAATAAGGGGAGCGATCAACCGCTGGGGCGTTCGCACAAGCAGTTGCAACGCTGCGGGAATCGTTGCGGCATCCGAACTCTTTCGATCTTTGGATGCGGCATCGATTGCGGCGACGCGAGCGTGAAACTCATCGACCTGATCCTGATGCAAGCGCACATCGGCGAGCTCGATGAGTTCGTCACGCACCAGGCGGTAGCTGTCGGCTGGAGGCCGCACCACGACGACGGTGATGACCGAGACGATAGCAACGAGCACAACTACAGTGCTGAGAGCGATCAGTACAGCTGCGGGCACGCTGCCGGGGCCGGCGAAGAACGATCGCGTACTCCAATCCACGCCAACCGCAACCGCTACGAGCGCGCTACCTGCTGCGGGAACAACCCAGGCAACCGGATGCAGCCGTACACGCGTCCGCACTGCGCGAGCGAGTCGGAGGTGGTCAAAGCGCGCTGTCGCGTAGTCGGCCAATTGCGTTGAGAACGCGATGAGCCAGACGGCGGCGAGAAAGGTGAGTGCTGTCCACGAATATTCCACGGTGCGACTGTAGTCGCTTCGCCCAACTTCAGGACAGTGCGACGAGCAGTAGCCGACCGTTGTCCCAGGATGAGTGATGTCTGATTTCCGCTGGTCAGCGCCGGTCGGAGATGGCACGCTTGAGTCATGCCCACCACCACGTTGAGCTTTGATGAACAATACCGAGCGCTCTGCTCACGGGATGCCCGCTTCGATGGGCAGTTCATCGCCGGCGTGCATTCCACCGGAATCTACTGCCGACCAAGCTGTCCAGCTGTCGCTCCCGAGCCGCGCAATGTGCGGTTCTATCGCACGGCGGCAGCAGCGCACGAAGCAGGCCTACGCGCCTGCAAGCGCTGCCAGCCAGACGCAGTGCCCGGCTCCCCCGACTGGAACCTCAGCGACGACCTCGCCTCCCGGGCAATGCGCCTTATTGGCGACGGTGTCGTCGAACGCGAAGGAGTGCCTGGCCTCTCCGCCCGACTGGGCTACACCAGCCGCCACCTCACCCGAGTTCTGTCGGCAGAACTCGGCGCTGGCCCCCTTGCACTGGCCCGCGCACACAGAGCCCAAGCTGCGCGAACGCTCCTGAGTGCAACGGAGCTGAGCGTCTCAGACGTCGCCTTTGCTGCTGGCTTCTCGAGCATCCGGCAGTTCAACGACACGATCCAGGCCGTGTACGAAACCACGCCGAGCCAGTTGCGCGCCCTCGCGCGGCGCGGCGTGGCGGCACATCCGCATCTTGCTCAGGAGCGACCGTCGACCCTGACCCTTCGGCTTCCGACTCGCGCCCCGTTCGATGGCGCGGGTCTCATGACGTTCTTTGCGAACCATGCGGTCGAGGGCATTGAGACGGCTACCGAGAACAGCCTTGAACGAGCGTTACGCCTGCCTGGCGGAGTTGCGACAGTGCGTCTGCAGCTAATCGATCAAGGCATCTTGTGTACGGCACTGTTAGCCAAAATTTCGGATGTCGCGCCTCTCGTTTCCCGAGTACGCCGCCTTTTCGACCTCGACGCAGATTCGCACGCCATCGATCGCGCTCTGACCTCCGACCCTTCATTGGCCTCGTCGGTCACGCAGGTGCCCGGAATTCGCCTCCCTGGGAGCGTCGACATCGAGGAAACCCTCTTTCGCACGTTGATCGGTCAGCAGATTTCCGTTGCGGCCGCGCGAACGGTTCTCGCCCGCGTTGCGCGCGAACTCGGCAGCGATGGGTTATTTCCGACAGCGTCTCGCCTGGCAGAGTCTGGCGCTGAGGTGCTTCGCGGCCCCCACACCAGGGTTGCGAGCATCCTTGCCGTCGCAGAGGCGCTCGCATCCGGCGATCTCAACCTCGACGTGTCGACTCCTGTCGACGAATTCACAGCAAGGTTGATCGCGATGCCAGGAATCGGCCCGTGGACAGCCGGCTACATGGCAATGCGGGTGCTCGGAAATCCAGACATCATGCTCAGCAGCGACCTCGTTGTTCGCCAAGGCGCGGGAGAACTAGGTCTTCCTGCTACCGCGACAGGGTTGACCCGGTACGCGTCGCGTTGGGCACCGTGGCGCAGCTACGCAAGCATGCATTTATGGCGATCTCGCCCGACACAGGTGGAGAGAGTCGTCACCTCACCGTAGGCTGGAGCTATGAACGCCAGACTTTTTATGCTCGGACTCGGTATCGCCCTCGGCTACGTGGTTGGAGCGCGCGACGGGCGCGAACGCTACGACCAGATGAAGGGCAAAGCAACGCAACTCTGGGAGAGCCCACGTGTGTCCAAGGCACGTACGAGCGTCGAAGACTACGCACGTACACAGGCGCCGATTCTGCGCGACAAGGCTGAAGCCGTTGCTAAGGCCACACCGGGATTCGTTGCCGGTACCGCCAAGGATGTCGCCGAGACGACGCGTGAAGTCGCAGAGTCAGCTACGGGAACTGCCAGAGAGTTCGCCGAGACCGCCATTACCTCTGCGAAGGATCTCGTCGAGACCGCTAAGGGCTCGGCTAAGGATCTCGCCGACCGGGCCACCACATCGGCGCGGGATGTCGTTGGTCGTGTGACTCACACGGCGAGCGACGTGCGCGACAACGCCACCCATACCGCTGCTGAACTTCGCGAGCGTGGCGAGAGCGCGATCGATCGCGCCTTCACCACTGCGGGGAAGGCGCGCGACGAAGCTCTCGCGCCCCTCGACGACGACGACGAATCGGAGAACGACGTCACCACCTCGAAGAAGTAACGCTCGGTTCCTCGTGCTCCGCTAACGAGCACACGGCACCACTAAAAACTGTCTTACTGAAAGAAGACGGCCAGCCCCTCACTATGAGAGAGGCTGGGCGTCTTCTGCGTTCAGAGCCGGTTACTCTTCCTCGTTCAACCAGGGAAGAGTTATCGCTGAAGTCATGGGCGAAACGCCGCTCAAACGTTCCGGAGTAAGCACCCGGGCAACGTCTTCTTCTTTCATCAGCCCAGCAGACACGACAAGCTGCGCAATTGATGCGTTGGTCGTGAGCGCCGTGTGCGCGAGAGTGGCCGCCGCCGCGTAGCCGATGTAGGGCGTGAGAGCAGTGACGACTCCAACGCTCGACTCAACCTGTGCCGCAAGACGTTCCTCGTTGGCGGTGATGCCATCGATGCAGTTCTCGCGCAAAGTGCGGCAGGCATTCGTCATCCAGGCCAGCGACTGAAGCAGCGAGTGGGCGATGACAGGTTCGAAAGCGTTGAGTTGCAACTGCCCAGCCTCCGCAGCAGCAGTCACCGTGGCATCCGCACCGATGACGCTGAAGGCGACCTGGTTGACAACCTCTGGGATGACCGGATTCACCTTGCCGGGCATGATCGATGAGCCTGCCTGCTTGGCCGGGAGGTTGATCTCGCCGAATCCGGCCTGAGGGCCGCTCGAGAGCAAGCGGAGGTCGTTGCAAATCTTGGAAAGCTTAACGGCGGAACGCTTGAGAATGCCGCTCAGCGACATGAAGATTCCCACGTCGCTCGTGGCTTCAATCAGGTCGAACGCGGTTTTCATCTCGATGCCAGTGGCGTCGGTCAGGTGGCGTCGAACCGCCTCTGCGTACCGAGAATCAGCTGTAATCCCTGTGCCGATCGCCGTAGCACCCATATTGATCTCGCTCATGAACGGCAAGACATCAGTGAGTCGGGCGTGGTCTTCCTCAAGCGTGTGCGAGAAGCCAGTGAATTCTTGGCCAAGAGTCATCGGAACCGCGTCTTGCATTTGCGTGCGGCCGATCTTGAGGATCTTGACGAACTCGCGACCCTTCGCCGCAAAGGAACCAGACAGCAATTCATGCTCAGCGAGCAACCGGTGAACGCCGAAGACCATCGCGAGCTTGATCGCAGTGGGGTACACATCGTTGGTGCTCTGACTGCGGTTGACGTCGTCGATGGGGTGCAGAAAGGAGTACTCCCCCTTGCTGTGGCCCAAAATCTCGAGGGCACGGTTGGCGATGACCTCGTTGGCGTTCATGTTCGTCGAGGTACCAGCACCGCCCTGAATAACGCCGACACAAAACTCTGCGTGCAGTGCTCCGTCGAGGATCTCCTGGCACGCGGTGTCAATCGCGTGCGCCTTCTTGGACTCGAGTACACCGAGGTCGGCGTTGGCACGAGCTGCCGCCTGCTTGATATGCGCCAACGCGCGCACAAGATCGGGGTAGACGGAGATCGCACGTCGCGTAATCGGAAAGTTCTGCATTGCGCGGAGAGTGTGCACTCCCCAGTAGGCATCTGCCGGAATTTCAAGCGAGCCGAGCGAGTCGGATTCGATGCGGGTAGCGGTGTTCTGCGAAGAGGCGTTGCTCAACTGTTGGTTCTCATCTCCGTTGACGGTTGGCACGACAAAACCTGCGTGTCACTCACTCCTCTAGTCTACGCTTCGCGACCATTCGAGGCAGAATGAGACCAGAGGCCATAAAGGCAGTTCTTAACGGATTGCTAATTCTTGATTGCATCACGCAGCAGCGCTGACAGCGCCTGCAACTGAATGTTTGATTCCGCAACGACGTCTTCATCTGAACCGTCGAGCGCACGCGCCGCAAGACCAGCTTTGCTATCGATGAGCTCAGCGATACGCGCGTCGATGGTGTGCGCGGCGATGATGCGCCAGGCGGTGACCGGAAGTTCCTGACCAATGCGGTGCACGCGGTCGATAGCTTGAGTCTGTTCCGCGTTAGTCCAACTGAGCTCGGCGAGAACGACGTTGGATGCCGCCTGCAGGTTCAGTCCAACACCGGCGGCACTGAGCGACGCGACGACCACCGAGACCTCGGGGTCGTCGGCGAACGAGTCGATCGCGTGCTGACGTGCTTTGGCGCTCTGGTCACCACGAATGGAGACTGATTTCAAGCCGACCTTCGCGAAGTGAGCTTCTGCGGTGTCCATCACGTCGATGTGCTTCGCAAAGAAGACGACCTTGCCGACCGAGCGGGCCAGTTGCGCGGTGTAGTCGGCGGCAAGCGTTGCTTTTGCTTGTCCGATACGGCGCACCATGGTGAAGACATTCTCACCGGTGGTTGCGCTCTTGGACTCTTCGAGCTCGGCATGCGCGACCACACGGATGAGGTCTTCGACTGCGACATCTGGTTTGAGGTTGCGCACTCGAGTGAAGCGATCGAGGAGGCGTGCGGTGAGCGCTTGCTCGGCGGCCCGAATGGAGCGACCAAGATCGTCGTCGAGTTCAACCGGGATGTCGGCGACGCGCCGTGCAGGAATGTCGGCTGCGACATCCACTTTCTTGCGGCGCACGATGCCCATATCGATAACTGCGCGTCGGGCTTCAGAAAAGAAGCCGGGGTCTGCCGGGGTGAGATCTGACTCTTCGAGCTTCGACATGAGTGGGGCGAGCGGCTTGGTGCCGTCGATCCAGCCGAGGTACTGCCAAATTGCGCGGAAGTCTTCGATCGAGTTGATGAGTGGCGTTCCCGTGAGCGCCATCAGGAGCGCTTTCGGGTAGGTGGCACGGATGCTACGCGACAGGCTCAGTACATGCTTCGAGCGTTCAGATTTGAGGTTCTTAATGAAGTGCGCTTCGTCAACGACCATGCCCTTGAAACCGAAACGACCGAGCCACCCGACGTGGCGGTCGAGTACTTCATAGTTGACGATGACGACGTCGCTGAACGCGTCGACAGTGTCGCCATCGCCGTGCACAACAGTCGCAGTGCGGCCAGGGGTCCACAGTTCTACTTCGCGTTCCCAGTTGGTTTTGACGACGTTAGGCACGACTACGAGAAGTGGATAAGAGTTTGAAGCTTCTGCCGCCATCAGCGCTTGAGCAGTCTTGCCCAGCCCTGGCTCGTCGGCTAGCAGGAACGTGCGGTGCCCCTGCTTGACAACTTCGACGAAGCGAGCTTGGTGACGCATGAGGTCAAGGGTTCCGCGGGTGCGAAGCGATGATGCTTCTGGCAATTCCATTGACGCAGCGCCTCCGCCGGAGCCGTGCTCGAATGCGCGGAACAGCGGGTCGATGAGTTCCCAGTTGGCAAGACGATTGCCATGCTCGGGTTTAGCAGCCACGGCGCTGAAATCGGGAGCCAAGAACGGGTTAGCCATCTGCATTTGACGAACGGATGCGGGAACGACCTGCTTGTCAGTCTGTTTGTCGACAGGCTTCGGCTCGGCAGAAATGATCAGCTCTTCTGGGCTCAGCTCCACGCCAGCGGCGAGCAAAAGATCACGGCGCAGCGCTTTCGCTGCGGGAGTGATCGGAGCGGCCTCCCCCAGCATTGACAGCAAGCTGGTGTCGCGTGCAGCCGTTTTTGCAAGGATGCCGGCGAGGCCATCGAGGCGCTTTTGTTCGTTTGCTCGTTCAGAGTCCGACAGCGTCGCATCGATCTTGACTCTGGCGCGCTCTTCGCGAAGCAGTAGCGCAGCGACTTGGAAGCGTGCACGGTTGGAAGGCTTGAGCGGCCCCTTCTGCACAGCGGTTTCAACTTCGCGGGCAGCACGGGCGAGTACGGGGATTACCCCAGTATCGTCACCGGGCCGCGCACGCCGACGCTGAGCGCCTGCCTGTCGCTGACCAGAGTTTTTGGGTCGCTTGTTGCGCTGCGAGGGATCGGTCTTTGACGAGTTGGTCAATTATTCTCCTGGCGCTAGGCAAAAGGCTCAGTCACATGGATCGCAGACTCGTAGACGTTGCCACGAATGGGACCTCATGCTGAGTGACAACATCCACTCGAGTGAGCCAGACCCAACTGCGGTGCGATTGGTGGTCTCAAGGGATGCGTTCCCAGTGTACGCAGAAAATGGCAATCATGCGCTACTCGAGCGAATTAAGCTCGACTTTACGAATCTGTGACCCGAACGGCGACACCGATAACGATGAACACGAGCGCGGCGATGTAGTGCAATCCTGCGAACAACTGGGTATCAGCAACCTCAATCGGAAACACCGGATTCCAGAGAATCGCAATCGGAACCAGACCAATCGCCCACCACCATTGGCGCGCCTGCACCACGAGTACCACGCAGATCAAGGCCAGAATGCTCACCACGTAGCGAACCACGGTGAAGATTTCAGTTTCGACGATGCCTGCGCCGACAAGAAGCACGAGCACAGCGAGTACCGCCGCCGGAAGAACCACTCGGCGAGGTCGGTTGGGATAGGTTGCACTCACTAGATCAAATATACCGGTCGATGAGAGGTGAACGAGCGCTAGACGCCGCCACCGCCACCACCACCACCACCACCACCCGAAGAACCGCCGCCGCCAGAACCTCCGCTGGAACTACTCGAGGCGCTGCCGGTATAGGAACTCGCGATGGAATCAGAAATGCTCGAGATGCTGGAAGCAAAGACAACGCCGTTGAAGGCGCCCGAACCTGCGTACCAGTCGGGCGAGTGCTCCGTGTAGTACCGGCCTAGCTCCTCTGACCACTGTTTTTCGAGCCCGAACAGCACCGCATATGGCAAGAGTTTTTCATAGACCTTGAGCACGTCACTGTCACCTGTTGACTCGTTTCGCTCACGCAGCGCACCCTTGGGGCTCTGCAACATCCGCAGTCGGTCAGCTTCGGCCAGCCGGATGTACAGCTCAAGTCCCTCGAGATGATCACGAGCTTCGGCGCCGCGAGCGGTCACCGGCGTACGGAACAGCAACACTAGGGTCGCGATCCCCGAGGCAATAGCGAAGCCAATCAGCACAAACGGGATCGCTATCCCAAAGGAGCCGTCGATCAGAACTATCCCGAAGAAGATGGATACGGCAGCCGCGATCACCGAAACAACGATGGGCAGATAGCTGCTCGCCGATACTTTGCGGCGGAAGCCAGCAGCCACGAGCCCAGAGTTTGCGCGCTCGACGATCTTGTAGAGCTTCTGGCTGAGCTTCTGGTCGGCCTTGGCAAGATCGCGCACTGCTCCGTGCTGCAATGACTTGCCAAACAGCGCGCGCAGGATATCGAGTTCCGCTCCACGCGCGCCCGTCGGGTCGACCAGCTCGAGACGATAGTCAGTGTGTGATGAGAAGAATCCCTTCGACTCCGACTCGAGAATTCGCAGCTTTCTGTTCACCGCAAAGTCGAGAATCTGCCCGGCGATTACCTTATTTCGCTTGCCAAGCAGGAGAGCTGCAGACACGATCGGCACGTCGCGAGGAGGAGCATACTCCGCAATGATCGTTGGTCGTCCTGCGGCATCCGCAAGTTTCGTTCGGCGTGTACGGAACGCCCAAACTAAGGCTGCGAGCGCCCCAAACGCTCCAAGAGGCTGCACGAAACCGGCACCTGTTGCGAAATAAGAACTATCGCGAGCCGTAAAGGTACCGGGCTCGAACCCAAATAGGACGGTCATGTTTTGGCCGGCACCTAGCGAACTGTGCACGGCAACGTATTGATTCGAACCGTTGGCACTGATGTCACAGAGCTCAGTAGAGCCTTCGTAACCCCAATAGCAGCGCGGCTCTGCGATTAGAGCCTCCGCGAGCCCGTCCCCCAAATGAACGGTGGCAGTCGCGTCACCAAAGGGCTGATCCCACCCCGTGCCGTTGGTATCCCAGTACCACTCATCGGCATCCGTGTTCGAAAAGTATCGCGTGACATCCGACTGCTCATAGCTGAAGACGTAAGTCTGAGCGCCATCGACGAACGAGTCAGCCGCACTCGTCACGAGGGTGAAACCTTCATCGTTCTCGACCACAAATGGGCGCGGTGTTCCGGCCTCGTCGGTAACCGAAATGTTCGACACCGTGACCGGCGCACCCTCGTAGTAGTCGGGTATTGCGCGCCGCATCCCTTTGTTTTGATTAGCAGGGAACATGGCAACGAACGTCTCGATGGTGCGCAAAGTCGATCGACCCTCACCATCGCGATCAAGAAAGAAGTCAGCATCGTAGGTGTCGAATTCAAAGTCATCAACTCCGGCGCGCACTATTCCAGGGGCGGCATGTGGATGCGCGGCTCTCGCAGCGGCTGCAGCCGAGGCTGAGGAACCGTTCGTCGTCACCGTCGCGGCGTTCGCCATCGTTGGCGCCGCAATTGCGGCGAATCCCAGAACAATCGCACCGACAAGTACGCCCCGTTTTCGTGCGCCCCTGCCTTTGGCTGTCGGCAACGGTTGAGCCACAGTGTTCCTTCCTCAAGAATCGCGACCCCAGAGTGGCGGCAATCACAGCCCCGCTCTCGATAGAGTCGACGTATGAAGAGTGCCTTGGCTGTCGAACACCTGCAAGAGCTCGTGCGAATCCCTACAGTTTCTCGCGAAGACGCCGACGCTACCGAGTGGACCGAGTTCACCCGCTTCGCCCTAGCGTTGCGCAAACTCTATCCGCTGTGCCACAGTCGCCTCGAGCGTGAAACGGTGCTCGATTACTCTCTCGTTTTTCGTTGGCGTGGGCGGTCATCCGCTGAGCCTTCGGTGCTGTTGGCACACTATGACGTTGTAGCTGCGCCCCCTGAAGGATGGAAACGCCCACCTTTCGCCGGTGAATTGAGTGGCAAAGGCGACGAGCGGCTCATCTGGGGCCGCGGAACACTCGACAACAAGGGTTCGGTAGTTGCGATCCTCGAAGCGGTTGAGTCCCAGCTAGAAGCTGGGCTGGTTCCCGCTCAAGACATTTACCTGTGCTTTGGGCACGACGAAGAAACACACGGCACCGGAGCGTCAGCGATCGTTGATCTGCTTGAGAGGCGTGGAGTGAAACCCGTCATGGTGCTCGATGAGGGTGGTGCGATCGTCGACGACGTATTCGACCAAGTAGAAGCACCCATGGCTGTGGTCGGGGTCGCCGAAAAAGGTGCGGCCACCTTGCGCTTGACCGTGGATCAATCTGGCGGACACGCATCCACACCGCCGCGCACGCCTGCCGCAGTTCGACTCGCGCACGCGATTATTCGACTCAACTCGAGCCCATTCCCTGCTCATCTGACTCCCACTGGCGCTGACCTGCTTCGCACTCTGGGAGAACATGCTGGAGGGTTTACCGGGTTCCTGTTGCGCAACGTGTCGTGGACACGGCCGGTACTCGTGCCGATTCTCGTGCGCAGGAGCGACGAACTGGCTGCAATGCTGCGCACAACACAGGCCGTGACAATGCTGGAAGGCGGCCATGCTACGAATGCGCTGCCCGAACGTGTCACCGCAATCATCAATGTTCGAATCGCTGTGAATTCCAGCTTGGAAGCAACTCTCAAGCATGTGAACCGAGCCATCGGCGACAAGCGCGTCAGGATCACTGTTGAGTCCCCTGGTGAACCGTCATCGGTCTCGCCAACCGCTGGACTCGCGTGGGGGCTCCTACGATCAACGATCGAGAAGAGCTTTCCGGGAACCATCGTCACTCCCTACGTTCAGAACGGCGCAACAGACAGCCGCCACTTCACGCGCATTAGTCGCGGCGTCTACCGGTTCACTCCGTTTGCGATGGCTCGCGAGGTGCGAGACACACTTCACGCACGGAACGAACGGATGCTGGTCAGCAGCTACCTCGACGGCATCGACTTTTATCGGGCGCTAATCGCCTCGCTCTAACCCGCAGCGTGCACGCCCTTGGCGAAGGGTAGGTTGTCGGGATCGGTGAACTCCTGTGCGATCCACTGTCCCAACTCGGCCGGACGATCGGTAACGATTCCGTCAACGCCCAACGACACGGCATCCGACCACGTCTCAGAGTCGTTGAGCGTGTAGATGAGTATGCCGAGACCGGCATCATGCACTCGTTCCACAAGTTCGGGGTCTTGCGTAATGGCCTTCTTGCTGGTCACTAGGGCCACTGCTCCCGCGGCCGCCGCAAGCGCGCCGGGGTCTCCAACGATGTCGCGAACGATGAGCATTCCCGGCAGCTCCGGGCTCACCCGCTGCAATGCTTGCAGCGTCATGATGTCAAAACTGCCGATCATGACGTGATCGCTGACGCCGTGACGTGCAATCAAATCGGCGATGAGCCCTACTTGTTCATCAGTCCAAGAGCCTTTGAGCTCGAGGATCGCGTTCTTAGTTGACCAGCGCAGCAAATTGAGAAATTCTTCGAGCGAAGGCACCGTTGCGCCGGCAAACTCTTCTCCGAACCACGAACCAGCGTCGAGCGCTGACAACTCCTCGTAGCTGTAATTCCACACCGGGCCAGTGCCATTGGTTGTTCGATCAACCGTCCAGTCGTGCATGAGCACCGGGACACCGTCAGCGGTGAGCTGCACGTCAGTTTCGACGTAGTCTGCCGCGCTATTGAGCGCCTGGCCGAGTGCCTGGAGTGTGTTCTCTGGCGCGACCGTTTTGTCGCCGCGATGGCCCGCAATGAAGGCGGCCTCCCCTGGCGAACGGAGAGATGAGAATGCGCCGGCGGCATGAACACGCGTGACGTTGGCGTTCAGCACTAGCGCGAGAGTGATCGCGGTGACGATTGCTGCTGCAAGGGTGGCTCTGCGCACGCGTTGGTCACGATATGCAGGTGCCGGGTTCTGCGATGTCACCATTGACTCGCCATCCTTTGTCGGGTTGCCGCACGTTCACGGTTTCCCCACTATAGCGAGCCTGTTATCAATCTGTTATCAAATTGCCGGATTCTTTTGCGCGTGTCTCAATAGCAGCACGCAGCGGGATCGACGGCACCGCCCCGTGGCTCTCCACCGAAATGGATGCCGCAGCTACCGCGAATCGCAGAGCGTCATCCGCCAGCATCCCCTCGACGATGCCCGCAGCGAAGGCACCACAGAAAGTGTCGCCTGCCCCGGTGGCGTCGACCGCGGTAACCCGATGAGCAGGGACCACAACCTCCTCGGACCCTGCCCGATGCAAAGATGCACCCTTGGAGCCCAAGGTCACGATCACGGTTGGAACAAGGGCGAGCAGTCGCTCCCCCAACCCGTCAAGCTCAGGAGCGAGGCCGTTATAGCGGGCCAACTCAGCAGCCTCATGCTCGTTCACAATCAACACATCAAGCGTGTCGAGCAACCCCTGGGGCAGCTCCTGGATGGGAGCAGCATTCAGGATAACGCGCGTGCCAACCGCCTGAGCAATACCTGCTGCTTCAACGACGGTGGCGAGCGGAATCTCCAACTGCATCACCAGGGCTGATGCAGCACTGATCGCTTCGACATCCGCGCTGGTGAGAGCAGCAACTTCGCTGTTGGCGCCCGGCTCGACAATGATCGTGTTTTCGCCTGTGCCGTCGACAGCAATGAGCGCGGTGCCTGTGGGCTTGACTGAGGTGCGCAGTTGGGCGACACCAATCGCATCGTCGCTCAGGCCCGAGCGGACCATCTCGCCAAAGGAGTCCGCTCCAACCGCACCGATGAAGGTCGTTTCGACTCCAGCGCGAGCTGCAGCGACGGCTTGGTTTTGACCTTTGCCCCCGAGAGCAGTGCTCACTCCATGCGAAAGCACGGTCTCTCCCGGCGAAGGGATACGATCCACACGAAAGACCTGATCAATATTTGCACTGCCGACTACGACGATTCCAGACATTAGTCAAAAGTAGCGTAATCCGAGCGCTCGCGGAGCACGCTCAGTCCGCGTCGTCGGTTTCTGCTGCCGCGACGATCCTGTTGACCATGCCGCTAAAAATCACGCCGTGAAATGGAAGGATCGCGAGCCAATACAGGCGGCCGCCCAAACCACTCGGGAAAAACACTGCGCGCTGTCGATAGAGCGAGCCGCCGCCACTCTCGTCAACGGTCAATTCGAGCCATGCCCGACCCGGCAGTCTCATCTCAGCACGAAGGCGAAGACTGTGCCCGCGGTCGATGCTTTCGACTCGCCAAAAGTCGAGTGCATCCCCCGTGTTGAGAGTGCTCGGATGACGACGCCCCCGTCGAAGACCGACCCCACCAACCAGCTTGTCAGCCCAGCCCCGCAGAGCCCACGCCAGCGGGAACGAATACCACCCGTTCTCACCACCAATACCTTCAACAACCGCCCAGAGAGCTTCTGGTGACGCGGGAGTGCGACGTTCGCGCAGGTCCGTGAAAACCGTGTGGCCAGTCCACTCAGGATCGCTCGGGATCGGGTCACTCGGGGCACCAGCAACCGTGGCATTCTGCCAACTCGTCTCCACTTCGCCGTCGCGCATCTTGACGAGCGCCAACCGCACCGAAGCGCGATAGCCCGTGAGGCCACCCTCTGGTGCCGGAATAAAATCAGAAATGGAATCATCGCGCACGATGCAGTCAAACTGAAGCGACTCGATGATCGGCACAGCTAGCAGCCGGGGAATGGGAGTCACCAGATTTACCCACTGCGAGGCGAGCCAGGGAGTCAGCACCGGCAACGACGCGATGGGGCGTTGGTGAAGGCCAGCCTCGAGAGCGTAACCGTTCATCATCTGGCCGTAACGCAGCACATCCGGTCCACCGATGTCGAAACTGCGGTTGAGCTCCTGGGGCAACTCAAGCGCGGAAACTAAGTAATAGAGAACATCGCGCACGGCGATCGGCTGAATGAAATTTCGCACCCACTGTGGCGCCGGCATGTACGGCAAGACTTCGGTGAGGTGACGGATCATCTCGAATGATGCCGACCCTGAGCCGATCACGACACCCGCGTTGAAGGCGATCGTGGGCACACCCGAATCCATGAGGATGCGCCCGACCTCGGCGCGACTGCGCAAGTGGCGGCTGAGCCCGCTGATGTCGCCCTCAGGGTGGAGACCGCCGAGATAGACGATGCGGGAAACTCCAGCGCTCTTCGCTGCGTCGGCCACATTGATCGCTGACAATTTTTCGGTCTCTTCAAAGTCGCCCTTGGCGCCCATTGCATGCACTAAGTAGTAGAGCGCATCGATGTCGGTGACCGCATCACTCAGGGTTGCGGCATCCGTTAGATCGCCGACAACTGTCTCGACATCGTCTCGCCACGGAACGTCACGCAGCTTGCGGGGGTTACGTACAAGCACACGCACGGTGTGCCCTGCATCGATCAGCCGAGGAACGAGTCGGCCACCCAAATATCCTGTTGCTCCAGTTACAAGAACGCGCATGTGAGAACCCTAAACAGCGCAACTGAGAAGCAGCGCACAGTACTACGGAAACATTCGAGCCTAGAACGCCTGCCTCAGTTTGTACCTAAGGCAGAGAGCGCCTGCGCCAGACCACAAACCAACCGACGCCACCGAGCAGCACAATGCCGCCGAAGAATACCCACACGATCCACGCTTGGTCAGGCTTGTCGCCGTAGAGGTTCGCCTGTAATTCTTCCGGCGACATGCTCGAAGGCGGCTGAGAGTCGGTGTCACTTGATCCACCAGCGGATGCTGAAGGCGTCGGCGTGTTCGTCGCGCCTTGCGCAGCGTCGGCGCTCGCAGTCGCGTCTGGCGTCGCGGCTGGGCTCGGGTCGCTCGCCTTGGAGGGCTCCGCCTTGAGGGCGGGAGCAGGCGCAGGCGCAGGCGCTGGAGCAGGCGCTGGAGCAGGAGCAGGAGCAGGCGCAGGCGCGCCTGGCCCAGTGTGACCGGCATAGTTCGCGAAAACTTGCACACCCCAGGTTGTTCCACCGCTCTCGTAGAACGCGATGCCGACGTCGGTGAACGACCCAAGAATGTTCGCTCTGTGAGGGGACGAGGCCATCCAGCCATCGTGCATTGCTTGCGCGGTGCGGTGGCCCTGGGCCACGTTCTCGCCAGCCTTATTCCAGCCGCTTGGGATCTGAGTCGAGTAGTTCGGGTTGTGAGACAACGTGTTATTCGCGGCCATTTGTTTGGCCCAACTGAGCGCGACGGTGTCCATCGCCGAGTTGCGAATGAGACCGCGTTTACCGGCATCCCACCGCGCTTGGTTCACCAAGCTGTAAATCGTGTCTGCCGGGGCCGCGCTGGCAGGCAATGCGGTGGCAAACGGCAGCACGACTGCAGCAATCAGCAGCGCAAACAGTGCGCTACTGATGCGAGTAAGAGTGCGGCGTGAAAAGAACATCACCCAGCAAGTATCCGCCGATAATCGCGTTGGGCAAGCTTCACGCCGCACTTCCCTACTAAATCAGAGACTTCGTGTGCCACACCGTCTTGGTCTCGGTCCACTGCACAACGCGCTCAATCGACGGTGCAGGAACACCAACTACCGGCCCGGAAACGCGCTTTAACGTGTCGGCAGCCGCGATCTGAAGGTCCACCCACTCGAGCTGTTCGGCTCCAGCAAGGTCGAGACCATTGACATCCGCGTGGCTAGCAAGCCACGGCGCGATCTCGGCGGGCGAACCGGTGAGGATGTTGACGACGCCACCGGGAACATCACTCGTTGCGAGCACCTCAGAGAGGCTGATCGCGCTGAGCGGCGCGCCCTGATGCGCAACGACCACAACGGTGTTGCCGCTGACGAGCGCCGGAGCGATAACGCTCACTAGGCCGAGCAGCGATGACGACTCCTGCGGGGCAACAATCGCGATAACACCAGTGGGCTCGGGCGTAGAGAGGTTGAAGTACGGGCCAGAGACCGGGTTGCCGTTTCCCGCAACCTGCACGTATTTGTCTGCCCAGCCCGCATACCAAACCCACGCATCAATCGCGGTGTCGAGCTGCGCAGTTGCCGCCGCCTTCGACAGCGACTCCGTTGCCATCAGTTCGTCGATGAATTGCTCGCGACGACCCTCCAGCAGTTCGGCGATGCGGTACAGCACCTGTCCGCGGTTGTAGCCGGTTGCTCCCGACCAACCGCTGAAGGCTGCGCGAGCCGCGACAACGGCATCCCGAGCATCCTTGCGGCTTGCCAAGGCTGCATTCGCGAGGAAGGCGCCCTTCTTGGTGGCTACCTCATAGGTGCGGCCGCTCTCGCTGCGCGGGAACTTGCCACCGATGTAGAGCTTGTAGGTCTTAGGAACCGTGAGACGGGTCATTTCTTGCCACCTTTCGTGACGGCGGGCGCGGCCCATCCAGCAGATTCTAGGTAAGCGGCCAGTCCGTGACGGCCACCCTCGCGGCCGTAGCCACTCTCCTTGTAGCCACCGAACGGCGACGCAGGATCGAAACGGTTGAACGTATTGGCCCAAATCACGCCGGCACGCAGTTTGTCGGCCACGGCGAGGATGCGCGAGCCCTTGTCGCTCCAGATGCCCGCAGACAGCCCGTAGGGCGTGTTGTTGGCCTTGGCGATGGCTTCGGCCGGGGTGCGGAACGTCATGACGCTCAGTACGGGCCCGAAGACCTCTTCGCGAGCAATGCGGCTCGAGGTTGACACGTTCGTGAAGATCGTCGGCGCAAACCAGAAACCGTTCTCGGGGATCGCGCAGTCGGCGGTCCAGCGCTCGGCGCCTTCGGCTTCGCCGACGTTGCTGAGTTCACGGATGCGGTCGAGCTGAGCTTGGGAGTTGATTGCCCCGATGTCGGTGTTCTTGTCGAGCGGGTCGCCCATTCGCAAGGTCGAGAGTCGCGCCTTGAGACGGTCGACGACCTCATCGTGGATGTTCTCCTGAACCAGAAGGCGAGATCCTGCACAGCAGACGTGACCCTGGTTGAAGAAGATGCCGTTGACAATTCCTTCAATGGCCTGATCGATAGGCGCGTCGTCGAAGACAATGTTCGCGTTCTTTCCACCGAGCTCGAGGGTGACCTTCTTGCCGCTGCCCGCGATGGACTTAGCTATCGCACGGCCAACACCGGTTGAGCCAGTGAAGGCGACCTTGTTGACATCAGGGTGGTTGACGAGCGCTTGGCCTGTGTCGCCTGCGCCGGTAACGATGTTGACGACACCCTTGGGCAGGTCAGCCTGCTGCAGGATCTCGGCAAAAATCATTGCGCTCAGCGGTGTGGTCTCGGCCGGCTTAATCACGACAGTGTTTCCTGCCGCGAGCGCCGGAGCGATCTTCCACGCCAGCATGAGCAGCGGGAAGTTCCACGGGATCACCTGAGCGGCAACACCGAGTGACTGCGGATTCGGGCCCAGGCCGGCGTAGTCGAGCTTGTCAGCCCAACCGGCGTAGTAGAAGAACCACGCAGCAACGAGAGGGATGTCAACGTCGCGGCTCTCCTTGATCGGCTTGCCGTTGTCGAGGCTCTCGGCGACAGCAAGCTCGCGTGCGCGCTCCTGCACGAGACGGGCGATGCGGAATAGGTACTTGCCGCGGTCTGCACCAGACAGCTTCGACCACGTGCGGTCGTAGGCCTTACGGGCGGCCGCAACTGCGACATCCACGTCAGCGTTGTTTGCGTTGGAGATCGAGGCGATCTCTTTCTCCGTTGCTGGCGAAATTGTGGTGAACGCTTCTCCGCGCCCGTCTACAAACTCACCGTCAATGAAGAGACCATAATGCTTCTTCAGGTGGAGAATCGAAGTCGATTCTGGGGCTGGCGCGTAGTCGAGAAAGCTTGGTGCTTTCACGCTCAGTGCTTTGTCATTCTCAGTCATGGTGTGCCTTAGTCAATCGTGACGTAGTCGGGGCCGGAGTAGTGGCCGGTGGAGAGCTTCTGACGCTGCATGAGAACGTCATTGAGGAGACTGGATGCACCGAAACGGAACAGGTGCGGCTGCAGCCACTCCTCGCCGACAGTTTCAGCGACAGTCACCAGATACTTGATCGCATCTTTAGAACTGCGGATGCCGCCGGCCGGCTTCACGCCGATCTTTTCACCGGTGAGTAGGTGCCAGTCGCGCACAACCTCAAGCATCAGCAGCGTGACGGGCAGCGTTGCTGCTGGGGCGACCTTTCCGGTGGACGTCTTAATGAAGTCTCCCCCGGCAAGAATCGCCAACCACGATGCTTTGCGAACGTTGTCGTAGGTGTTGAGTTCGCCGGTTTCAAGGATCACCTTGAGGTGGGCGTAGGTGCCACTTTCGCGACGGCACGCCTCTTTTACGGCAACGATCTGATCGAAGACGACACCGTACTTGCCGGAGAGGAATGCGCCACGGTCAATGACCATGTCGATCTCGTCAGCACCGTTAGCTACGGCTTCCTTGGTATCAGCAATCTTGATGGGAAGCGATGAGCGGCCACTGGGGAACGCAGTCGCAACAGCGGCAACGTTGATTCCATTGTCTGAGCCGTTCGACCATGCTGACCCCAATGCATCTGCCGCGTAGGGAACCATGTCGCCATAAACGCAGACCGCAGCGACCTGGGGTGTAGAGGCATCCGAAGGGTCAGGAAGCACGGCTTTAGCGGCGAGTGAACGAATCTTTCCTGGGGTGTCTGCACCCTCAAGGGTCGTGAGGTCGATGAGCTTGATGATGGTGTCGAGAGCCCACGCCTTTGACGTGGTCTTGATCGAGCGCGTACCGAGACCAGCAGCACGCTGCTCAAGGCCGACCGCGTCGACGCCCGAGAGGCCCTCAAGGTGAAGCTTGAGAGATTTCTCGGTCAGATCTGCACCGATGAGATTGACCGCGCGCTCAGCAGGAGCGAGCGCGATGGCCGATTCGATTGTCATGTGGTTTCCTCCAGAAGTGCGTGTGCTGTGGCCTCATCGGTAACGATGACGGAACACAACCCACTCGTAACGACGGCGCGCGCGACGTCATGTTTAGCGTCGCCAGCGACGACAAAAATTGCATGCTCTGCTGCACGTAGCTCATCAAGACCGATGCCCACCGTGCGCTCATCCAGAGTCGAATCGACGATCGCGCCATTGCGATCGATATACCGCCCGACGACATCGCCGACGGCGCCTTTCGCGACGAGCTCGTCAACATCAGCTTCAGTCAAATAGCCGCTATCGACGTGCACCGAGCTCGCACCAGCAACCCCGGCGCTATACAGATACGCGGATGCCGAAGCACCAAGCGCCCGAACGCTAGCAACAGCGCGGTCACGTTCGACCGCACGTTTCGTTTCGACCTGCTCAAGAATTGCGGGGATCGGCAGCAGTGTTGCCTGACCGTGGCCCTTCTGGGCGATCGTCACAGCGGTCTGTGCTGCAGTTCCCTGTTTGCTATTGAGACTCACACCACCATTGATCTGCACGACCTGGACGCCAACAGTCCACCCGGGGGCAAGCAGTCGAGCGACCTCATCGAGGGTGCGACCCCAGCTCACGCCGAGAGTGCGCGGAATGGGGCGGACGGCCGCAAGGTAATCGGCAGCCGCTTGGGCAACGCGAGGGCTAACCTCTTCGTCGTCGGCGGGCAGCGGAACAACGACCGCGTCTTTGAGGCCGAAGCGATCTCTGAGCTGGCGTTCGACATCTAACCGCCTGGCACGAGGGTGGACGATCTCGATGCGCACAATCCCGACTTCGCGGGCGCGGGTAAGAAGGCGGCCCACTTTCCAGCGGGTGATGCCCAGGAGGGCACCGACTTCGTCTTGAGTCTTGTTTTCTTCGTAGTACAGCTCGGCAACGCGCACGGCCAAGAGTTCGGTTGATTCGTCCACTGCTGCCTCCTGTCCTCAACGATAGAGCCCCGCGCACCCTGCTGCAACAAATGCGGGAGTCCTTGCTCAGATGAGCAACTTTAGCGACTGAAAGTTGCGCACATGCGCAGCCAACACCCTGAAGCTGAACGCCCCACGAATGACGGACAGTGCACATCCACCACCCCGTGCACCCAATAAGGTGGATGCCGTGACCACCACCACATCGAATCGTTATGCCCTCGCCATCGACATTGGCGGAACCAAAGTCGAGGCTGCCGTCGTTGACCCGAACGGTGTCGTTCTCGCAACAAGCCGTTTTCGCGCACCAACGGGCCGCACTTCGTCGAGCGAACAACTCGCCGAGAACGTTCGCCGCGTTGTTCGGCAGTCAAGCGCAACGCTCCCGGATGGGGCTGAACTACTCGGCGCCGGTATCGGCAGCGCCGGCCCAATCTCGGTTTCTCGCGGTGAAGTCTCCCCCTTGAACCTGCCCGCGTGGCGCGGCTACGGCGTTCGCGCTCTAGTCGAAGAAGAACTCCCCGGCCTTTCTGTTGCCCTTCGTGGCGACGGAAACTGCATCGCTCTGGCTGAACACTGGATTGGCGCGGCCCGTGGAGTGAAGTACTTCATGGGAATGGTCGTCTCAACCGGGGTCGGCGGAGGGCTCATTCTCGATGACCGACTTATCGACGGCCCCACAGGCAACGGCGGCCACTTCGGCCACATCGAAGTCGGCGGCGAAGACACGGCATGCGGATGCGGCGGAACGGGCTGCGTCGAAGCAGTTGCGTCGGGCCCCAAGACTGTCGAATGGGCTCAAGCTCACGGTTGGACCGGCACCACCGGAGAAGAACTCGCGGCAGACTATGCCGCAGGCAACCAAGTCGCGGTCAGCGCCGTGCGCCGATCTGCTCGCGCAGTAGGTCACGGAATCGCCTCGGCTACCGCCCTCGTTGACCTCGAACTCGTCGCAATCGGTGGTGGCTTCTCCCACGTTGCCGCCGACTACATCGACCTCGTCGCCGACGCCATCACCGAACGCGCACCGTTCCCGTTCATCACGAAGGTTCGTGTCGTGGCATCCGCACTCTCCAGCGACGGTCCCCTCATCGGTGCTGCAGCCCTCGTGCACCACCCGGAGCGACTCAGCGAGGTCGCACGAGCCTAATCGGCGAGTTCGCCTACGGGAATGCACAGTTCATCCTCGACGAATCGCGGCCGAGTCAGCCAGAACGCACTGAGGATGGCCAGCAAGCTTGTCGCGAGCAGCAGCATCAGTGGCGCAACCCACCCCCCAGAAAGCTCGCGAACTAAGGCCACGGCGAATGGACCGAGCGCGCCAACCGTGTAACCAACGCTCTGCACGAAACCACTGAGTGCGGCTGAAGCTTCGTGGCTACGCGTGCGCAGGTTGATGAGCACAAGGCTCAGCGGGAACATGATGCTCCCGATGCCGACGAAAACGACCCACAGCCAGGTCAGTGTTGTCGGCGCGAAAGCGAGCCCGAGGAATCCCGCGGCGCCGGCGATAACTCCGCCAATCATGACGAGGCCAACGTTGGAGATCCGAGTCACCAAAATGGGGCTCACGATGCCAAGCGGGATCCCGATTAGCCCAAAGAGCGACAACATCGCCCCCGCCTCGACAGGGGTCATGTCGGCCGACTCGATCAGGATCTCGGGTAGCCACGCAAAAAACGAGTAAAAACTGATCGACGAGACAGCAAACGCGATAGTGATCGCCCAGGCTGTCCTCGAACGCGCCATCGACCACACCGAAATGCTGCTCGACGTTGACAGCACGGCTGCGTCGCTTGCCGCGGTGCGACGCGCATGACGCCCCCGCACCCAGAGCACAAGCCATGGAACAAGAGCAGTGAGCGCTAACAGAGCCCACACGGCAACCGACACACGCCATCCGGCCACCTCCGCCACCGGGGCGGCAAAGAATGCGGGGATCGCAGCACCCAGCGACACGAGCATGACATAGCCGCCAGTAACGGTGCCCAGGCGATCCGGGAAGTACTTCTTGACGGCAGGCGGCAACAGGATGTTTCCGATTCCCATTCCGCCGAGTGCGATGATGCTGCCGAGCGCCAGCATGACGTAGTTGTCGCTGACAGCGCGGATGCCCGAGCCAAGCACCATCGCAATAGCCGCGATCAACAAGCTCGCGTCGAGACCGCGGGCGCGGGCCAACGCAGGTGCGCCGATGCCGGCAAAGGCAAAGGCCACCGGCGGCAACATCCCGAGCACGCCGAGCCCCAAGCTCGAGAGCGGAATATCGTTCTCGATGACCCCAAGAATGGGAGAAATTGCGGCAACCGCGGTGCGCACGTTCAAGGCAATAAAAAGGATGCCTAGGAGTGCAAGAATTCGCCCTCGCCAGAGAGTGCGGGTGCTAGTAGTCATTCGAACGATTCTACTTGTAGAGCGTCGCTTTCGCGGGGACGCCCAAGATAGTTCTCACAGTTTCTTCATCGCGGCGCATCTCCTCGACCAGAGAATCAATCGAGGAGAACTTCACCATTCCACGGATGAAGTCGACAAACTCGATCTCAACGCGTTTGCCATAAATGTCGAAGTCTTGATCCAGAGCGTGGGCTTCGACCTGCTTCTCAGCCACTCCCTCGAAGGTTGGATTGTTGCCGATCGAGACCGCCGCGGCGAATCTCGTTCCGTCGACGACCAACCACGCCGCATACACACCATCCGCGGGAATGAAGCCCTCGGGCATCCGCTCAAGATTCGCAGTCGGGTAGCCAAGCTCACGACCGCGCTGCTGACCGAGCACCACAATGCCGCGCACGGAATGCAGCGCCGTAAGAATGCGACCAGCCTCGGCCACCTGGCCATCGGCGAGCAGCTCTCGCACGAACGTCGATGAAATGCGACGGCCAGCCTCGAGCTCAATGTCATCGATGACGATGACCTCAAAACCGTGTTTCTCGCCGAGCGTACGCAGCAACTCAACGTCGCCAGCGCCCTGTGCCCCGAAACGGAAGTCTGCACCAACAAGAATGACCCGAGTCTCGAGAGCACCGGCCAACACCGTTGCGACGAAATCTTCGGCGCTGACTTCGCTCAATGCACGATCAAAAGTAAGAACGAGAGTTGCATCAACACCGGTGGAACCAAGCCGCTCCAGCTTTTGCCCTGTGCTCACGAGCGGTTGAGGGCAGGACTCAGGCTTCAACAAACTCATCGGATTGCGGTCAAAGGTCACAACCACCGAACGCAATGACCGCTCAGCAGCTATCTGCTGCAGGCGCTCAAGCACCGCGCGATGGCCACCATGCACGCCATCAAACTTGCCAATCGTTAGAGCGACCGCACCAAAGTCATCCGGAACAGCGTCGATTGATTCGAACAACTCCATGTCAGCGATTCTCCTGAGGATTTCGCACCCGGTAGAGCCAGATGAGGCCAAGAACGGGAAGTACGAGAGGCACAAACAGGTAGCCGGCCCCGAACGATGACCACACCGTGTCTGCAGGAAACAAAACGGCATCGACGAGACTGAGCGTGCCGATCGTCAGCACACCGACGAGCTCGAAAATAATCGCAACGGCAGCAATCCTGAACCAGACAGCACCTGAGCGAACAAGAGCGACCGTTGCCACAATGTAAACAATCCCCGCGAGCGCCGACAGAAGATAGGCAACCGGTGCGTCATCAAACTTGGTCGCGATCTGAAAGAGCGACCGGGCGGTAGCACCCAGCGCCATCACCGCATAGACGGCAATAAGCACACGGCCAAAGCCGGTTGCGGTAGAAGAATCCTTGCTAGTCATCGCATCAACTTTAGGCGCTCTGGCCTAGGCCAATTGCACAAACCAGATTTGGCTCATCCGGTAGACCATCACGGCAATCGATAGGCACGCAACACCCAACACAACACTGCTCCAGCGATTGCGTTCGATGAGTCCCCACATGACCGCTGCTGGCGGGATCAGGATGGCGGAAACCAGATAGATCCAGAACTCTAAGCCGCTGCCGGTAGCGACATTGCCGAACGCGGGAGCGATAATCGCCATCACCAGTTGGACAACCAAGAGCGCCTCAACGAGCAGGGTGGCGCCCAGAGTGTAGTCATTGGGCTTCACGCCAGCGAGACCAACAACGATTGCCGCTGTGCCGGCAAGCACCGCAATGACCACCTGTACCCCCACAAACCACTCAACCATCGCTCGGTGCGCCTTGCTGGGGAACTACGGCGGCATCCGCTGGAAAATTCGAGAGGATGCGGGTGCGCCCGTCGACGACTTCGGCGAGACCAATCAGACGGCCAGCAGGGTTCACCACGGCGATCGGGCCTGTGCCGACGGAGCCGAGCGGAATCTGCTGGCCGCGCGAGAGTTCGAACGCCTGCTGGTCATCGATCTCCACTGTAGGGAACAGGGTTCCTGCCACCTGGGCCGGCGCGATGAGGTGAACTTCAAGATCATCGGCGAGAGTGCTCGCAGTCTCAACATTGAAGGGCCCAACCTTGGTGCGGCGTAACGCTGTCAGGTGGCCGCCAACGCCCAGCACCTCCCCCACATCACGCGCTAGCGCTCGGATGTAGGTGCCAGAGGTGCAGTCGACACGAACCTTGACATCGATGAACTCGTCGCGCGCGATCTCCAGCACGTCGAATGCCGACACTGTCACGGCACGTTCCGCTAACACCACTTCTTCGCCAGACCGAGCCAAGGTGTAGGCACGTCGGCCATCAACCTTGATCGCACTGACGGAGCTTGGCCGCTGCATAATGGCGCCGGTGAACTGCGAAACTGCTGCGGCAATGGCCTCATCGGTGATCGCAGCGAGAGCTGCGACATCCGCTGGGGCAGAAAGTTCACCTTCGGCGTCATCGGTGTTCGACGACACACCGAGCCGAATCGTGGCCATGTACTGCTTATCGAGTCCGACCAGATAGGTCAAGAGTCGTGTCGCATTGTTCGCGCCGAGCACGAGTAGACCCGTCGCCATGGGGTCAAGAGTGCCCGCGTGGCCAATCTTGCGGGTGCCGACGGATGCTCGCGCACGGGCAACGACACCGTGGCTCGTGATTCCCTGTGGCTTGTCGATGAACAAAATTCCGCTTGCGGGGTTGCGCGGTGGCTTAGCCATGACCGTACCTCCCCAACCAGTCGGCCCCAGATGGGCAGCGCAACAACATTAGCCAATTCTCTCTCACTGCACACTCCTATCGAGACCGCCGGTCAGCCCCCACAGGAATACGCCGTCGAGCACATAGACTTCGGATATGCGAATTGGCATCATTGGGGCGGGTGCCGTTGGCGGCGCAATTGCGGCGTTGCTTGCCCGCGCTGGCAACGATGTTGAGGTCACTGCTCGCGGAGCTCACCTTCACGCCATCCGTGAGTCAGGTCTCTCGCTCACTGGCGCGTGGGGCGAAAGCCAGTCTCGTATGAGGGCAGCAGCAACGCTTACCCGGATCAACGAGCTTGTGATCGTGGCCACGAAAGCACACGACGCAGAAGAAGCACTGCGCGACAATATTAGGTACCTACGCAATGTACCGGTCGTCATTTTTCAGAATGGGCTCGACTCACTCGCGACCGCCACACGCGCCTCACCACGATCAGATGTGATTGGTGGCCTCGCGACTTTCGCATCATCGTTCCTCTCCCCCGGCAAAATCCATGTCACTGCTGCTGGCCCCAGCTATCTCGGTGTTACTGGTGACAATGATGTTCCTGCCCGATATGCAGCACACATCCTGAACGAGGTTATGCCAACGTTTGCCGTGCCCAACTTTCGCGGAGCACAGTGGACAAAGCTCGTGATCAACCAGGTCAACGCCCTGCCCGCGATCACCGGCCGCAGCGTCCAGGCAGTGATTTCACACTCTGAACTCCGCCGCGTGATGACGGCAAGTATGCGGGAGACCGTGCGGGTGGCTCTAGCCTCTGGCATCCACTTCGAAAAATTGCAAGGTCTCAACCATCGGCGACTGCGCACTTTTGCGCGAACCCCGCTGTGGGTTGGCCAACTGCTGCCTCGACTCATGGCCAGCCGTATGGGCCGCACGCCCAACCCCGGTTCGACCCTTCAGAGCATTCGACGGGGTCAACTCAGCGAAGTAGATGCCCTGAACGGCGCCGTCGTACTCGCCGCGGCCGCCAACAGCAGCAGTGCCCCCGTGAACACGCTCATGGTCGAACTCGTCCACGCCGTAGAAGACAGCGGCACGTTCTTTAGCCCCGACGATGTCGCCGCTCGTTACGCGGCTCTGACGAGTGACGGCTGAGACAGCTGCCGCTGATCTCGGCACAATCTCGCGGCTGACACGGGAATGGTTCGTCGAACACGGTCGTGACCTTCCCTGGCGTCAGGACGGATTCGGCGCCTGGGGCATTCTCGTCAGCGAAATTATGTTGCAGCAGACACCCGTCGTGCGAGTGATTCCGCGCTTGGAGCAGTGGCTTGAGCGATGGCCGACCCCTGCCTCGCTCGCCTCAGCTGCCCCCGGGGACGCCGTACGCGCTTGGGAGCGCCTCGGCTACCCGCGCCGCGCACTCAACCTGCACGCCGCCGCCACAGCGATTACAGAACACCACGGTGGCGTTGTGCCTGAGGACGTGCCCACACTGTTAGCGCTGCCCGGCATCGGAGACTATACGGCTCGCGCCGTCGCCGCGTTCGCGTATGGGCACCGACATCCGGTCGTCGACACCAATGTGCGACGCGTGATCGCTCGCGCGGTACTCGGGCAGGGAGAGGCCGGCCCGCCGTCGACTAAGCGTGACCTTGCAGCGATGGAAGAACTCCTGCCCAGGGATCTCGATGCCGCTCGCGCAACAAATGCAGCGGTCATGGAACTGGGCGCCCTTGTGTGCACCGCCAGAAAGCCGCTGTGCGATGAGTGTCCGATCAAGCAACTCTGCCAGTGGCGCGCAGCAGGCTACCCGGCGTATGAAGGAAAGCGCCAAGCGACCCAGAAACGATTCGAGGGATCAGATCGCCAAGTCCGCGGCCTCATCCTCGCCGAATTACGCGCGAGCGATGTGCCAGTAACGACCGATGAAATTGCTCAGGTGTGGCCTGATGCCGACCAGCGCGAACGAGCTCTCAGCGGTCTACTGACCGACGGACTCGCCGTGCAGGTCGATTCTGAGTACGAGTTGCCCTAGTCGTCTTTGCTGACGTAAACCGCGTCGTCATCGTCGTCGTCGTCGTCGTCGAAGCCTGCTGCTTCTTCTTCGGCAGCAAAGTCACGAGGCTTTACATAGGGGTCTTCGTCGCCGGCGTAGGTCGCGTTCTGCTTCAACGAACCAATTGTTGCGTCGCGTTGGTGCGCCTCGGTGAGGAGTGAATCGATTAGCGCTGCGTTCTCAGGAATACCGTCTGGGATGAACTCGATCGACGGGGTCAGCCGTGCTGTGAGGTTCTTGCCAACTTCGCGACGGACGAGGCCAGTCGCGGACTTGAGGGCTGCCGCGCTGTCGAAGCGCTCCTCGTCGGTGCCGTAGACAGTGAAGAAGACTGAGGCGTGCTGCAGGTCACCGGTGACGCGAACGTCAGTGATTGTGACGAACCCGAGTCGTGGATCTTTGATGCCACGCTCCAGAGTCTTCGCAACGATTACCTTGATGCGGTCGGCCATTTTCGCCGCGCGAGCTGCGTCAACCATCTCTACTCCTTAAGTTACTATCTGCCTCGGGGCTAGCTGAGACGTTGACGACAACCCGGTCAAGAAGCTTGCGAAGCTCCGCTTCTTGACCGGGTTGTCGTCATAAGCCGGACGGGTNTCAATTGTTTCGATCTCGTCACCGATTTGGATGTCGTTGAACTTGCCAAGACCAATTCCGGCTTCGAAGTCGGTACGGACTTCGGTAACGTCATCCTTGAAGCGACGCAGCGAGTCGATTGCCAGGTTGTCGCCAACGACGACACCATCGCGAATAACTCGGGCCTTGGCGTTTCGCGTGATCGTTCCCGATCGCACGATGACACCAGCGATGTTTCCGACCTTGGAGGATCGGAAGATCTCGCGGATCTCGGCAAAACCGGACTGAACTTCTTCGAACTCGGGCTTGAGCATGCCCTTGAGCGAGTTCTCGACGTCTTCGAGTGCCGCGTAGATGACCGAGTAGAAACGTACGTCGACACCTTCGCGGGCGGCGCGTTCGCGTGCCTTCGGGTCGGGCCGAACGTTGAATCCGATGATGATCGCGTTGTCGACCGTTGCGAGGTTGATGTCGCTTTCGGTAACAGCACCAACACCGCGGTGGATGATACGCAGCTGTACCGAGTCATCAACATCAATCTTGAGCAGCGACTCTTCGAGGGCTTCAACAGCTCCCGATACGTCACCCTTGATGATGAGGTTGAGCGATTCGACCTTGCCGTCTTCGAGTGCCTTAGTGAAGTCCTCGAGGCTGATGCGCTTGCGGCTACGAGCCAGCTGGGCGTTACGCTCTGCTGCTTCGCGCTTTTCGGCGATCTGACGGGCCATACGGTCATCGTCGGTTACGAGGAACACGTCGCCGGCCTTGGGAACCGACGTCAATCCAAGTACAGCAACCGGGCGCGACGGCTCGGCCTTGGTGATCGAATCGCCGTTCTCGTCGAACATCGCACGAACGCGGCCGTAGGCGGTTCCCGCGACGATGGGGTCTCCGACCGACAGCGTTCCCGACTGGATGAGCACGGTTGCAACAGCACCGCGACCCTTGTCGAGCTTGGCTTCGATCGCGACACCACGAGCATCCTTGTTGGGGTTTGCGCGCAGGTCGAGTCCGGCATCCGCTGTCAGGAGCACAGCATCAAGAAGCTCGGTGATGCCGATCTTGTTGAGCGCCGAGACGTCCATGAACATGGTGTCTCCACCGTATTCTTCAGCCACGAGACCGAATTCGGTGAGCTGCTGGCGAACCTTTGCCGGGTTTGCGCCCTCTTTGTCGATCTTGTTGATTGCGACAACGATCGGAACGTTGGCTGCCTGAGCGTGGTTGAGTGCTTCAACCGTCTGCGGCATGATTCCGTCGTCTGCTGCAACCACGAGAATCGCGACGTCAGTAACCTGCGCACCACGTGCACGCATGGCGGTGAACGCCTCGTGACCCGGGGTGTCAATGAAGGTGATCGGACGCTCGATGCCGTCGTGCTCTTTGACAACCTGGTAAGCACCAATGTGCTGCGTGATGCCGCCGGCTTCGCCAGCAACAACGTTGGCGTTCCGGATCGAGTCAAGCAGCTTGGTCTTTCCGTGGTCAACGTGACCCATGACCGTGACAACGGGAGGACGGATGACGAGTTCGTCATCTGATTCCTCTTCGAGTTCTTGATCGAGGTCCATATCGAAGCCGAGCAGGAGCTCGCGGTCTTCTTCTTCTGGCGAGACCATTTCGATCTTGTAACCGAGCTCATCGCCCAGAATGTTGAAGGTTGCCTCGTCGAGCGACTCTGTCGCGGTTGCCATCTGTCCCAGGTGGAACAGAACGGTAACCAGATTGCCGGGGCTCGTGTCGATCTTGTCAGCGAAATCGGAGATCGATGCACCGCGACGCAGGCGAAGAACTTCGGTGCCATCGCCACGGGGAATGCTTACGCCACCCAGTGAAGGAGCGGCTCTCAGCTCGAACTCTGCCCGTTTCGCCCGCTTCGACTTACGTGCCTTGCTCTTGCCACCACCGCGACCGAAGGCACCTGCGGTGCCGCCACCCGGTCCACGACCGCGACCGCCGCCTGGCGGACGGTTAGGGCCAAAGTTGTTGCCGGGTGCGCCACCTGGACGCGCTCCACCACCAGCGCCACCTGGGCGCTGACCGCCACCGGCACCGGGACCACCTGGGCCGCCGGGACGCTGGCCGAAGCCACCTGGACGTGCACCCTGACCGGGGCCGCCTGGACGCGGAGCGCCAGGACGTGGCGTTCCGGGGCGAGGCGCACCGGGGCGCGGGGAGCCGGGACGAGGTGCACCGGGGCGCGGAATTCCGCTAGCCGCGCCGCTGCCTGCACCGGAACGTTGCGAACCCTGGTTGGAAGCGTAGGGATTGTTGCCCGGACGAGCGGGCCCGCCGCGCTGCATTCCCTGGTTGGAGGCAAAGGGATTGTTGCCCGGACGAGGTGCGCCCGGACGAGGAATCGCCGAGGGGCTCGGCGCAACCGGAGTGTCGCCTTCTGGCTTTGCGCCAGATTCAGCGGATGCCTTCTCAGCGGCCAAAGCCTTTTCTGCGGCCAGCGCTTGAGCCTGACGCTCTGCAACTGTCAAGGGTGCGGGAGCCGCGCCCTCTTCTGGTTCGTGAGCAGGCCCTGAAACTGGCTCGGGTGCAGCAGCCGGAGCTTCGGCAGCATCGACTGCAGGAGTTGGAGCGCTGGGCATCGGGGTCTTCGGTTTCGGCGCAGCTTTAGGCGCGGCCTTGGGAGCAGCCTTGGGCTTCTCTGGCTCTGCTGGGGCTTTCGCGGCGTCTGCTTCTAGGGCAGCCTTTAGCCGACGTGCAACGGGTGGTTCAATACTTGACGAAGGGCCTTTAACGAATTCGCCCATTTCTTTGAGCTTCGCTAGTGCAGCCTTGCTATCGACGCCTGCTTCGGCGGCGACTTCGTGTACGCGTGGTTTTGCAGCCACTTTTCTCCTGTCTGGGTCTGCTCCCAGACAGGGGCAGACCACTAATTACGGACGGAACTCATTTAGAGCCGCTCATTAGTTGTCCATAGGTCAATCAGCCTGTTCGTTAGGGGACATCGGTTGATGTCCCGCCTCATATTCAGCTAACACTGAAAGAAGTGCTCCGGTATCTAGCGGTGATCCCACCTTCAACGCACGTGCGAAAGCTCTGCGTTTGACTGCAGACTCATAACACGTGGATGTGGGGTGGAGCCACGCACCGCGCCCCGGAAGTGCGGCCGAATGGTCGGCCACAACCGCACCGTTAGATGCGATAACCCTCAGTAACGAAGATCTGCTGCCGCTTGCACGACAGCCGATACACGTTCTTACTGCATCCATGATACCCCTACTCTCCGGTCATGCACTCCCCTCGCCTAACGTCGGCGTGTAAGCAGCACGTGTGAGCGGCGCGTGACCGCGGTCAACACTGTCTCGCTGGGAGCAGAGCCGGCCGCGGTCGTGCGACTACTCGTCGTCGAGAATAGAGTCTGGCTGAATGTCGATGCGTGCGCCGGTCAGCTTGGCTGCCAGGCGCGCATTCTGGCCTTCTTTGCCGATCGCCAGCGAGAGCTGGTAGTCGGGAACAAGGGCACGGACTGCTTTGGTCGCTTCGTCGATGACAAAAGAGCTTGAGACCTTGGCCGGTGAGAGCGCATTCGCAACAAACACGGCAAGATTCTCTGAGTAGTCGACGATGTCGATTTTCTCGTTGTTGAGCTCTGCTGTTACGGCGCGCACACGTTGGCCAAGCTCGCCAATGCACGAACCCTTAGCGTTGACGCCCGGCTCGGTTGCCCGAACAGCCATCTTGGTGCGGTGACCGGCTTCGCGAGCCACCGAAGTGATCTCAACAATGCCGCTAGCGATCTCAGGAACTTCAAGTGCAAAGAGTTTGCGTACGAGCGAAGGATGGGTGCGGCTGACCGTGATTTGAGGACCCTTGTCACCCTTATTCACAGCAGTGACATAGACGCGCAGTCGTGAACCGTGCTTGTACTCTTCGGTAGGCACCTGCTCCTCGGGAGGCATAATCGCCTCCACGGTACCCAGATCGATGTGGATCATCCGAGGGTTAGGACCCTGCTGGATGACGCCGGCAACGATGTCGCCTTCGCGGCCTTTGAATTCGCCGAGAACTTTGTCGTCACCGATGTCGCGAAGACGCTGGTTGATTACCTGTTTCGCTGCGAAAGCTGCGATGCGACCAAAATCACTGGGGCTGTCTTCAGCCTCACCAACGATTGCACCTTCGTCGTCGTATTCAGGAACCCACACACTGACGTGGCCGGTCTGGCGATCGAGGACGACGCGAGCCGTCGGCGCAATCTCTGCAGCCTTACCTTCAGGAGCCTCAACGTGCTTGAGATAGGCACTCATGATTGCCTGCTCAATGATTTGCACCAGTTCTTCGAACGGTATCTCTCGCTCGCGCTCCATCATGCGCAGCACGCTCAAGTCGATATCCATTGAGGGCCTCCGATATTCATTTAGGGGTGATAAACCGGAGCCTCACTGGCTCCGAATAGGCTAGTTTAGCCGCCTTATCCCAACAGCATCGCACCAACCTCATCGAGGCTTGTGCTGGTGCGCTCGTTTGTGATGCGATCCCAGACCTCGACCATTCCGCTGGCAGCATCGCGGCCAACGATCACGATCTTTGGCACGCCAAGCAGCTCCGCATCGCCGAACTTTACGCCGGGCGAGACCTTGAGTCGGTCGTCGAAGAGCACGTCGAGTCCCGCACTCTCGAGCGAGGCAACCAGGTTCTCTGCGGTTTCGAAAATGACCGGGTCTTTGCCCGCGGCCACGATGTGTACATCAAACGGGCTGATGTTCTTGGGCCACAAGAGACCCTTACCATCGTTTGTCGTTTCAGCAATTGCCGCCATCAGTCGCGTAACGCCGATGCCGTACGACCCCATCGTGACGGTGACGAGCTTGCCGTTCTCGTCGAGAACCTTGAGGCCGAGGACCTCTGCGTATTTGCGACCGAGCTGGAAGACGTGACCAATCTCCATCCCGCGAGCAGTCTCAATGGGGCCGCTGCCGTCGGGGGCGGGATCACCCTCGCGTACATCCGAAACCTCGACGGTGCCATCAGCCACAAAATCACGACCGGCTACGAGACCAAGCACATGCTTTTCATGGATGTTGGCTCCGGTGATCCACTGAGTGCCGTCAACAACACGAGGGTCGAGCACGAAGCGAACACCGGTTGCAGACTTCTCACCGATCACAGCGCCTTCAGGCGACCACGGACCGATGTAGCCCTTCACAAAGCCGGGGTTTCCCTCCAGCTTGGCAAGCGCTGCGAAGTCCTCTGCTGTTGCCGCTTCGACCTCTGCTGGCGCGAAGGCGACCTCGGCGCGCTTGAGATCAACATCGCGGTCACCGGGAAGACCCACGACGACGAGCTCACGGGATCCGTCGAGCGAACTCAATGCAAGAACCACGTTCTTGAGCGTGTCGGCGGCATTCCAGGCGCGGTCAGCACGCGGGTGCTGCTCGTTAGCCAGCGCGACAAGCGTGTCGATGGTTGGCGTGTTCGGCGAATCGAAAATCAGTGGCTCGGGCAGGCCCTCAGTCGACTGCACCTCAGGCGGGGTCGTGCGGTAGGCCTCAACGTTCGCGGCATAGCCTCCAGCCGAGCGCACAAAGGTGTCTTCGCCGATCGGGGTGGGGTGCAAGAACTCTTCGCTCTTCGAGCCACCCATGGCTCCCGCATCCGCCGCAACCACGACGTACTCCAGGCCCAAGCGAGTGAAAATTCGCTCGTAGGCGTCACGGTGCTGCTGGTACGAAACGTCGAGTCCGGCATCCGTGTAATCGAAGGAGTAGCTGTCTTTCATCGAGAACTCGCGCCCCCGCAGTAGGCCAGCACGCGGACGAGCTTCGTCGCGGTACTTGTCTTGGATTTGGTACAGCGCCAGCGGCAAGTCTTTGTAGCTCGAGTAGAGGTCTTTTACGAGCAGTGTGAAGACCTCTTCGTGCGTTGGCGCCAATAGGTAGTCAACGTCGCGGCGGTCCTTGAGGCGAAAGATTCCGTCACCGTATTCTGCCCAGCGACCGGTTAGCTCATAAGGCTCGCGCGGCAGTAGCGCCGGAAAGTGCACCTCTTGCGCGCCGAACGATTCGAGCTCGTCGCGGATGATCGCCTCAATCTTGCGACGGACCTTAAGCCCAAGTGGCAACCACGCAAACACCCCTGGCGCTTGACGACGGATGTAGCCGGCGCGCACCAAAAGGCGGTGGCTGGCTACCTCGGCATCGACGGGATCTTCGCGGAGCGTGCGGACAAAGAGTTGAGAGAGACGTGTAGACACGCCTCAATGTTAGTGCGGCTACGGGGTGAGCACTTGCGGGCTGCCGATCTCGCCAGCAGGCATCTCCGCAGCGATGCGGTTCGCCTCCTCGATCAGCGTGGCAACGATCTCCGATTCGGGCACAGTCTTGATGACTTCACCCTTGACAAAGATCTGGCCCTTGCCGTTACCACTGGCAACACCGAGGTCAGCTTCACGGGCCTCACCCGGCCCGTTGACGACACAACCCATCACCGCAACGCGCAGCGGCACTGTCATGCCTTCGAGGCCCTCAGTGACGTCGTTGGCCAGCTTGTAAACATCGACCTGTGCGCGACCACAGCTGGGGCACGACACAATTTCCAGCTTGCGCTCGCGCAGGTTGAGCGACTGCAAAATCTGCAGACCAACCTTGACTTCTTGGGCTGGCGGGGCGGAAAGCGACACGCGAATGGTGTCACCGATGCCCTCGGAGAGCAGGATGCCGAACGCCGTAGCGCTCTTAATCGTGCCTTGGAACTCGGGACCAGCTTCGGTGACGCCCAAGTGCAGCGGCCAGTCACCGCGCTCAGCGAGCATCCGGTAAGCCTTGACCATCACGATGGGGTCGTTGTGCTTGACAGAAATCTTAAAGTCGTGGAAGTCGTGCTCTTCGAAGAGACTTGCCTCCCAAACTGCGCTCTCCACGAGCGCCTCTGCTGTGGCCTTGCCGTATTTTTGCAGCAGGCTGGGCTCAAGCGAACCAGCGTTAATTCCGATTCGCAGGCTTACACCAGCGTCCTTAGCCGCCTTGGCAATATCGCCGACCTTGTCGTCGAATTTGCGAATGTTTCCCGGGTTTACGCGAACAGCGCCAACTCCGGCATCAATCGCCGAAAAAACATAGCGCGGCTGAAAGTGGATGTCGGCAATAACCGGAATCTGGCTCTTCTTCGCGATGATGTGCAAGACATCCGCGTCATCCTGGTGGGGAACAGCGACTCGAACAATGTCGCAACCCGACGCGGTCAATTCGGCGATCTGTTGAAGCGTTCCGTCGATGTTCGTGGTCTGCGTAGTAGTCATCGACTGCACGCTGACCTGCGAATTGCTGCCGACTCCGACCGAACCGACCTTGATCTGCCGGGTCTTGCGACGGGGAGCGAGGACTTCAGGAACTTTCGGCATTCCAAGATTGATTGCTGGCACGATTCCAGTCTAGAGCCGACTCCTGAACAACACCGGAACGCTAGCTCGCGGCGAGGTGCGCGCCCAGTGCCTCGACGAACTCCTTCGGGTGCTCGAGGTGGGCCGAATGACCGCAGTTCTCCCACGCCAACTCGGTGTATTCGCCGCCATTGGCCGCGTAGCTGTCGAAGACGGCTCTGGTCTGCTCGATCATCGGCTGCGGCGGAGCAACCTCCGCACCTGGCCAACCAGGAATCACGCCCAGCTGTCCCAAGAAGTTGAGATCGAAGCCCGAAGCATCCGAAACTATTGCGTCGCTGAGACCACGAATCCATAGCACTGGCGGCTTGCTCGCCAACTCGGTGATGCCACTGACGTTGTAGTGGTCGGGAGTCATGGTGTTGAGCACCCCGCGACCGCCAGGGCCGAAGCCAGGCCACGCATCCACAGCAACAGAATCTCCGGGGTAGTTGTCTTCGCCCGTTGCCGTCATGAGCATCGACTCCACCCACAGATCTTCGTGCTCGGCATGAGCTTCAGGGTTCGCGACGTAAGCAGTGCGGAACACCATGCGAGCGGATGCCGGAGAATCATTGCCACCATTGCCTGCGTTCAGTTGGGCAATAAAGTCGGGGTTCGCTCCCCCGCCACCCGTTCCCGGGCACTCCGGAGCCAGCAGCTCGCCGGATGCACCCTTGGTTCCGCCAAAGCCGTATGGTGACACCGGTGAGACGAAGGTTGCCGTGGCGACGCGCTCGGCATGGTCGATCATGAACTGCATCACCACGCCACCGCCCATGCTCCAGCCGACAAAGTTTGCGCGCTCTACACCGAGCGAATCCAGCACTGATGCAACATCGTCCGAGAAATCGCGAACGCCCCTGATGGCATCCACAGGCAAAGTTTCGCTGTCGCCGAAGCCACGAAGGTCAATCGCGAGAGCACGCACACTGCTATCGAGACCGAGCATCGTCGGCTGCCAGAACAATGATGAAGAAACATTGCCATGAACAAATACGACGGTGGAGGTTGCGGAGTCCGCTGGCCGTTCGAGCACTGACGCGACGAGTCGCGGGGTAGTGACGCTGTGCTGAACTATGCCGTCGAGAAGAGTAGCCATGGGGTGTCCTTTAGGTGGTGAAACTGCTGGAAATACGGGTATTCGGCGATTACAAGTGAGAAATAAGGTCGACGCTGAGCTCGGGCTCGGTAGCTGCTCGAACGGTGGCTTCGTCGACGCCGGGAGCGAGCTCGCGCAAAACGAGCCCATCGGCCGTGACATCGATTACCGCGAGATCGGTGATGATGCGGTGAACAACGCCACGACCGGTGAGCGGCAGCGAACACTCGTTCACGATCTTCGGGGTGCCGTCTTTCGCGACATGTTCCATGAGCACGATCACGCGAGCCGCGCCGTGCACCAGATCCATGGCCCCGCCTGGACCCTTGACCATCTTTCCCGGGATCATCCAGTTGGCAAGATCGCCAGCGGCCGAAACCTGCATCGCCCCCAAAATTGCCGCGTCAATCTTGCCGCCACGAATCATCCCGAAACTCATCGCCGAATCAAAGAAGGCGGTCCCCGGAAGGGTCGTGACCGTCTCCTTGCCCGCGTTGATCAGGTCGGGGTCAACGTTCTCTTCGGTCGGGTACGGACCGACGCCAAGAATGCCGTTCTCCGACTGCAAGACAACAGTGCGACCCTCAGGCACATAGTTCGGCACCAGCGTAGGCAGCCCGATACCGAGATTCACGTACGAACCATCAGCCAATTCAAGCGCGGCACGTGCCGCCATCTCTTCACGTGTCAAAGCCATTACGCCACCTCTTTCTGCACCGTGCGACGTTCGATTCTCTTCTCGACATCGGAACCGACCTCGATCACCCGCGTGACATACACACCGGGAAGGTGTACGGCATCCGGCTCAATCTCGCCAGGCTCGACCAACTGCTCGACCTGGGCGATACAGATGCGGCCAGCCATTGCTGCCAGCGGCGAAAAGTTGCGCGCCGACTTAGCGAAAACGAGGTTGCCGTGGCGATCACCCTTGAGGGCGTGCACTAGCGAAAAGTCTGTCGTGATCGACTCTTCGAGAACGAATTCCTTGGCGGTGCCATTCACGTCAAAGGAACGCACCTCCTTCGGCGGCGACGCAATCGCGACCCCGCCCGAACGGTCGTAGCGCCTCGGCAAGCCGCCCTCGGCGACCTGCGTGCCGACGCCCGTCTGAGTGAAGAACGCAGCGACACCAGAACCACCAGCGCGAAGCTTCTCGGCGAGGGTGCCCTGCGGGGTCAACTCAACTTCGAGCTCACCCGTCAAAAACTGGCGCTCAAACTCTTTGTTCTCACCAACATACGACGACGTCATCTTGCGGATGCGACGGGCTGCAAGCAGCACGCCCAGACCCCAGTCATCGACACCGCAGTTGTTGCTCACGATACTCAGATCGTCAGACCCCAACTCCAGGAGTGCCTGGATCAGCACCATCGGATTGCCGCAGAGGCCGAAGCCGCCCACCGCAAGAGATGCCCCATTCGGAATATCGGCAACAGCCTCAGCCGCCGACCCCACTGTCTTATCGATACTCACGCTCGGACCTCCCGCGATTGACTCGTCAATAGTTCGTCCATGACGCCCGCGACAACATCTGCGCCACGCTGCGACAAAGTAATTGTGTAGTGATTGACGTCTGGCGCCTCATGAAAAATCACCTGAGGAAACTCGGCCCGCCACTGGTCACACTGTTCCGGAGAATACAACGCGGGAACCTGATTGAGAAGACCCCGCGGTGCTCGAATGAAATGCACCGGAACCGTCAACCCACTAAGCGCACCAAGATACGTCTCATCGCCACTCAACTGCAACGCATCACAACTCACTGCAGCGATATTGCTTGCCGGATGAAAATTCGGCTCTGTGCCGACCAGATCGTAATCGACATAGTCGCGCACCGCCTGAGTGAAGTTGCCCTCGAACGCCGGATGCAGCGCCCAAAACTCGTCATAGCTCGCACGATCAGGAAACGTCATCGACAATCGATCAGCCGCCGGCCCCAAAATCGCCTGAGGCAGCTCCTCCATCGAAGTGCCCTCGGGCGCCGGAATCGGCAAGCCGCCATCAATGAGGATCAACCCGGTCACACGCTCCGGGTACTGCGCCGCCAAGCTTGCAGCGACGAAACCACCCATCGAATGCCCAACCACGAGCGCCAACTGAGTATCTGTCGCAGCCAACAAAGCGTTCATGTCTGCGGCGTGCTGCGGCATCCCGAAAGGCGCAGGAAGGTCACGGCTTGCACCGCGCCCGCGCAGGTCGGGAGCGATGACCCGATACTCCGGAAAAGCTGTGGCCACGAGCGGCCACGACATGTGGGACGCCGTGATGCCGTGAATGGCAAGGATGGTGCCTTTCGGTTGAGCGTCTGGCTCCCAGACTGCTGCCGTCAGTTCGCCGCCCTCGACGGGGCACGTGATGGTTCGATAGTGCTGAGTCATCGCGCGCTCCAGCCGCCATCCATCGTGTACGAGGCGCCGGTAACCATACCTGCGGTGTCGCCGGCAAGCCACAACACGAGGTCGGCAACTTCCTCTGGTTCGAGCAATCTCTTGATTGCGCTCTCGGTGAGCATGACCTTCTCGACAACCTCAGACTCGGGGATGCCATGAACCTTCGCCTGATCGGCTATTTGTTTCTCGACCAGAGGCGTGCGCACGTAGCCAGGGTTCACGCAGTTGCTCGTCACGCCGTGAGCTCCGCCTTCGAGCGCGGTGACCTTGGAAAAACCTTCGAGCGCGTGCTTGGCAGCGACATAGGCCGACTTGTATGGCGACGCCCGCAAACCGTGCACCGAACTGATGTTGATGATGCGACCGAACTCACGTTCGTACATGCGCGGCAAAGCTGCCCGCACGAGCAAGAAGGGAGCTTCAATCATGAGGTCGAGGATGCGGCTAAACATTGCCGGCTCGAAGCTCTCAATTGGGCTAACGTGCTGAATACCCGCATTGTTCACGAGAATATCGATATCAAGCGAGAGATCAGCAAGGGTGGCCGTGTCGGTCAAGTCGACCTGCCAAACCTCGCCTCCGACACGGTCGGCTTGAATCTTGGCTGCATCGCCATTGAGATCGGCGACGATCACGTGGGCTCCCGCTTTCGCGAGGGCTTCAGTGCATGAGGCCCCAATTCCACTGGCGCCTCCAGTCACAAGGGCCCTCCGGCCTGAAAGATCGGTCATTTCTCGACTCCCCCATTGCTTGACTCCGGCACAGCCAGAGCGCGGCGAATAAACGTGATCATGTGATCGAGAACGTCATCGGGAACCCGCGAGGTTCCGCTTGCGGTCGGATCGGCATCGTTTCCAGCATCAGCTGAATCGCCCCAGAGCACCCACCGCATCCCGATCATCTCGCCGATTCCCATGAGAGCCCAGGCGGCAACGGTCGGGTCGATATCGCCGACTTCACCCAGCAGCTGGGCCTCCTTCAGGCCTTCGATGTAGCCATCGACAATGCGCGAATAGTGCAGGCGCAGCGACTTGGGCGACACGAACTCTGCTTCGCGAACCACCCGATAGAGGGCTGGATGCTCGGCCGTGAACTCGAAGAACGCCCGAAAACCTGCACGCTCAGATTCGATCCGATTGGATGCCGCCCCCGAGGCTTCGCTCATTGCCCGGCGAACCCGGCGGTTGAGATCCTCAACGAGCTCCTCAAAGATCTCGAGCTTGCTCGCGAAGTACAGGTAGAACGTGCCCTGACCAACGCCAGCTTCTTCTGTAATGCGCACGACTGAGGCATCCGTGTAGCCGTAGCGCGCGAAGACGGTTTCCGCCGCTTCGATCAGTTTCGTCTTAGTGCGGGTGCCGCGAGCGGTAAGCGGAGTGCTCATGAACTGATCCGTCCTGATTGTGCGGACTGTTCTGTCCATTGGCCGAGCAATACACGACGGCGCACCTTGTCACTCGATGATCGCGGAATCGACTCCACGAACATCACACGCTTGGGTACCTTGAATTTTGCGAGGGCGGCACGAGCAAAGTCGAGCAGATCTGTCTCGTCGGTGGCAGCGCCCGAACGCACCACTACCCAGGCCACCGCGGCTTCGCCCCACTGTTCGTCTGGAACACCGACGACGGCGACATCGGCCACTGCTGGATGCCCAAACAGCACCCCCTCGATCTCAGCGGGGGCAACGGACTCTCCCCCGGTGATGAATATGTCTTTGATGCGATCGAGAACACGGTAGTAGCCCTCGGCATCCCGGCTTACTAGGTCGCCCGTGGCCAACCAGCCGTCGCGAAGCGCGAGCGCCGTCGCTTCTGGTGCACGAAAGTAGCCGCTGAAAACTCCGGGACCATGAACGAGTAGTTCGCCCTGACCTGCACCAGTGATGCGTTCTCCCGTTACCGGGTCAGCAATATCGACATCGACGTGCGGGTACGGCTTTCCGGCAGAGCCGATGCGCACGCGCGCTTCTTCGTCGGGCAGACACAACACATTGGGTGCTGCTTCGGTGAGCCCGTAGCCCTGAGTGAGCGCAACGCCCCGGCTGTGCCAGACCCGAAGCAACGGCTCCGGCATAGGAGCGCCGCCAACGATGGCGTGGGCCAGACTCGACAGATCGCTTGAGGCGAAACGCGGATGCTGCGACAAAATCAGGTAGTTCGCTGGCACGCCCATCATGGTGGTGATGCGGCGGTCAGCAATGAGTTGCAGCACCCGTGCCGGGTCGAAGGTGCGCTCGAGCACAACAGTTGCGCCCATCCACCAAGCCAACAGCGGCTGAATGTTCCAGCCGCCTACGTGGTATTGCGGCATGACCGCGAGCACCACGTCAGCACTCGTAATTTCGGCGGTGCGGGAAAGCGACAGGTTTGTCCAGAAGCAATTGGAATGGCTGAGGATGGCGCCCTTGGCCTGATCGAGGGTTCCCGAGGTAAATACGATGAGCAGCGCGTCGTCGTCGCGCACAGGGCGTCGCAGCGGCTGTGTCGAGTCGCGAAGAAGCGGGGCAACAATGTCACGCTCGATACCGTGGGTGCCCAGAATGTCGCGAGCGATAGGGGCGATCAAGCGATCGGCCGCTAGCGTCGCTAACGTTGAAAACTCATCCTCTACCAGCAGCAGTGCAGGATCGGCCTGCTCAAGTTGCTGAGCAATCTCCCGGGGAGAGAGCCGCCACGAGAGCGGCACAAGCACAAGCCCTGCCTTTGCGCAGGCGAAGAACACAACAACGTGGTCTGAGCTGTTTCCGGTAATCGTGGCGATGCGATCGCCAACGCCGTAGCCGCCATCGAGGAATGCGTTAGCGAGTGCGGTGGCTCGATCATCCAGTTGACGGTAGGTCAGCACCACGCCGCGGTCGTCGACGGCCACTCTGTCTGGCGTCGCGATGGCACGATCAGCAGTCCACCGCCCTAGCGTGTGTAGCCCATCAGACTCACTCATTCCGCCTCCTCAAGCTGCTTGCGCGCAGCCGGCGTGACGCGAGTGCCTGTTCCTAGGCGCTGCGCTGCACCGGCGATTCCTCCGGGAAGGAACAACACCACAAGGATAAACAACGTGCCCAAGATAAAGAGCGGTTCTGAAAGAGGAATACGCAGAACTGCGGGAAGTCCGGCAATCGCGTCGGAGCCTGCGAGCGCCGTGAGACGCTGGTCGAGCAGCGTGTAGATGATTCCGCCGACGATCGCACCCCACCGCGAACCAACACCTCCGAGCACCACAATCACCAGAATCGTGAGAGTGAAGTCTGCGGATGTTGCCCGCGGCGTTGTACCGCTCTGCAAAAGCAGGTGCACCATACCGACGAGTGATGCCAACACTGATGCGATAACGAAGGCCATGAGCTTGACGCCGAATGGACGCAATCCGAGCACTCGCACTCGCAGCTCGTTTTCACGCGTTGCCGTTACCGCATGACCGGCGCGGGAGTTCTCGAACCAAGCAACGATGACGAACACAATCACCAGCAGGGCGAGGGCGAGCCAGTAAAGGTTGCGGGTGTTGATCACACCGATGAAGAAGTCAGGAATGTGCTCGGTGTCGAGACGCAGGCCCTCTTCACCGCCGGTGACGGATGGATTGCGTCGTACGAGCACATTGCCCGCCTGAGCGAAGGCCAACGTGACCATCGCAAAGGAGATGCCCGTGACTCGAAGGCTGAGCGAACCGAGAAGGTAGGCGGCTGCGATCACAATCGCGAACGTGAGCCCCAGTGCAGGAATCAGAGTGAGCTCGGTCTGCTGCAACACAATGCCCAGGCCGTAAGCACCAAGCGCGAAGTACAGCGCATGCCCAAACGACAGCATGCCAGCGGTGCCAAACAGCAGGTGGTAGCTGAGCGCAAGGGACGCAAAGAGCAGCGCCAGGGCGAGCAACTGGAGGGTACCCGGGGTGTAGGTGGCTCCCGGCAGAACGCCCGGGATCGAGATGTTGAGCAGCGGCAGGATCGCAGCAAATACCACGAAGGCTCCACCCACGATCCACCACGTGCGTTGGCTGAGGTTCGCTAGCGACTTCATGCTTTCTTCCCCAAAATTCCGGTTGGGCGAACCAACAACACGACAGCGAGCAACAAGACAACCATCAGGTCTCCCGTTCCGCCGAGATAATAGTTGGCGAACTGCTGCAGGATCGCGACCACTACCGACGCAATCGCAGCACCGGCGAGTGAACCCAAGCCACCGATCACCGTCACGATGAAGGCGAAGATCAGCAGGGATCCGCCCAGCTGAGGTGAGACGTAACCGAAGTAGTGCGAGGCGAGCACACCGCCGAGGCCCGCTGCGGCACCACCAATGGCGAAGACCACAGTGAATGCCTTGCGAACGTCGATGCCCAAGGCGGTGACCATCGACCGGTTTTCAACACCGGCCCGAATGACGAGGCCGAAGCGGGTGTACCGCAAGAATGCGACGATGCCGAGCAACACGAGCACCGCTGCCCCGATCAACAAGAAGCGATCGTTGGGAACTCGTGCTCCCAAAATTGCTGTCGTGTGCGACAACCACGGAGGTGCGGTGACATAGATCGGGTCGGTGCCCCAGATGCCTTCAAAGAGAGCAACAGTGGCGAGCGCTAGACCGACAGTGACGAGCACCTGCTCAATGTGCCGGTTATACAGTCGCCGAATCAGCAAGAACTCGGTCGCGGCCGCAACGAGAGCGCCAACCGCCATACCGAGCAGCAAGGAGGCGATCAGGGTGCCCCAGCTTTCGCCGCCCATCCGCCGAGCCAACGCCCAGCCGGCAAAAGCGCCGAGCGTGAGGAAGGATCCGTGCGCAAAGTTCAGCACACCCATCAGGCCATAAATCAGCGAGAGACCGGATGCCACCAAAAAGTACAGTGCACCAAGCCCCAGGCCCGTGATCAGCAGGAGAACTATGGTGCTCATGCGACCCCCAGCAATTCTTTAGTCAAAGCCTCGTTGCCGAGGAGTTCTTCAGCGCTGCCGTCGTAGACGACGTGTCCCCCCTCAAGCACGATGGCTTTCTTAGCGAGCATCCGAACGACCTGAAGATTCTGCTCAACGAGCAAAACGGGCACGGTCTGGGCTGCGCGTTCAAGCGCGCGAGCCACATCCATCACAATCAACGGAGCAAGGCCCTTCGTCGGTTCGTCGACCAGGAGAACGCGATTGTCATTGACGAGCGCGCGAGCGAGAGACACCATCTGCTGCTGGCCACCCGAAAGGGTTCCCGCAAGTTGGCCAGAACGTTGAGTGAGATCGGGAAAGAGTTCGGCGATGAGTTCGCGATTCGGATTCGAGTCTCGCTCGGCGAGCCGCAAGTTCTCGGCCACCGTCAAAGACGCGAAAACTTCGCGGTCCTCGGGCACATAGCCAACACCGCGCTGAACAATTCGATGAGTAGGTTCGCGATCGACTCGCTCCCCCGCAAGCGTCACTTCACCAGAACGCTCGATTAGGCCCATGATGGCCCGCAATGTGCTCGTCTTACCCACACCGTTTCGGCCCAAGAGCGCAGTCACGCCAACAGGGAGCATTTCGAAGCTCACCGCCTCAACAACCTGCTGACCCTCGATGCTTGCGCTGAGATCAGAAACCGTCAGGATCGAATCCGTCACCGTCGGTGTCGTGCCGGTCGATTCGATCATAGTGAGGCCCCCAAATAAGCCTTCTGCACCGCTTCGTCTGCCATAACTGCATCCGGGGTGTCACACGCGAGCAACTGACCATGGTGCATCACCGCAACGCGGTCGACCAGGCCGAGCACGATATCCATGTGATGTTCGACCATCAACACGGTGCGTCCCGACTTATGAACCTGACGAATCACATCGCTCAGCCCGGCAACGTCGCCAGAAGCGACTCCCGCCATTGGCTCATCCAGCAGGATCACGCTCGGATCAGTCGCAAGCAACATCGCGATTTCAAGTTTGCGTTTGTCACCGTGCGAGAGAACACCGGCCAGAGTCTCGCTGTGGTGGCCCAAGCCAACTTCCTCGAGCCCCGCACGGGCAACGGTCGATGCGGCATCGTTCGGCCGCGGAAAGCGGAGTACCGAAGTGGCACCGCCAAGTTTTACTTGAGCGGCCAGTCGCACGTTCTCCAGTGCGCTCAGCGCCGGAAACAGACTGGATGTTTGAAATGTTCTGCCGAGCCCAGCCCGGGCTCGCGCGTCGATGGTCTGATTCGTGACGTCACGCCCCTCAAGGCTGACGGTTCCCGTGGTGGGAGTCATCACCCCGGAGATGAGGTTGAATAGCGTGGTTTTGCCGGCCCCATTCGGGCCGATCACACCGAGCATCTCACCCTGCGCGACCGACAGCGACACGTCATCGATAATGACGGCACCGCCGATCGTGAGGGCAAGATGCTCGACAGTGAGCACGGGCTGGTTCGACATATTTACGTAGTTACTTACTCTGCGATGGGTGGGGTTACGGCGTCAGCGTCAACGGCCGTGACCAGCTCAGGAGCCCATGAGTCGCCGTCAGCGACGAGAGTTACCTGGAACATCGGCTGGATCATTGCGTGGTCTTCAGCGCGAACCGTGATCGTGCCTTTCGCGGAGTCGAAGGTCCAGCCCTCAAGAGCCGCGATCATTGCGTCGACATCGTCTCCGCCTTCACGCACTGCCTGAACAACCATCTGAGCGGCAACAAAACCGTCAGGCGAGAAGAGGTCTGCCTGCTTGCCCTCTGCCTCAAGGTAGCTCACCATCGCGCTGTTCGCGTCGTTGTCTGTAGCACCGCCGAAGTAGTGGTTGAGGAAGCTGATCTTGTCGCTTGCGGGGCCATAAGCACCGTAGGTCGAGATGTCGCCAAGACCTGTTGCAACGGGAACGCTATCGAACACGCCCTGCTGGCTAAGTGCCTCCCACATTGCTCCAGAGGTTGCTCCAGCCCACGCGACGAACACGAGGTCGGGCTGGGCGTCAACGATCTGCTGCGCGAATGGCGTGAACTCTGTTGCATCTTCGGGCACGAGCAAGCTCGTTACGTCTGCACCCTGGCCGCCGAGTACTGCGGTCGCTGCGGCAACGTTGCCCTGTCCAAATGCGGTGTCCTGGCCGAAGACGAGAACCGACTTGCCCGCCGGGTCACCGATAAAGGTTCCCGCGGTGGCGACATCTTGGTAGCTCTGGCGCCCTGAACGGAAGGTGTAGTCGTTGACGCCGGTGATGGCATCAGCTGCTGCGGGGCCCGAGATGTAGAGCACCTTGTTCTGTTCGGCCTGTTCAGCCAGCGCCAAGGCGATTCCGGATGACACGGTGCCGATGATGATCTTCTGGCCTTGACCGATGACATCCTTGGCCGCCGTGACGGCCTTGTCGGCGTCGCCAGCGTCATCCGTGATCTCGATGTTGAGTTCGCGGCCGTCGACGGTGCCCGTGCCGTCGGTGGCATAGTCGAGGCCAGCGTCGAAGCCAGCAAGGTAGGCCTCGCCATAGGCCGCGAGTGGGCCGGTCTGGGAGGTAATAATCGAGATGTCGACTGGAGCAAGCTCATCGCCGCCCGAACCGGTATCTACGCTGGGGGCACAGCCCGCCAGTGTGAGTGCAACCGTCGCAATTAACGCCGGAGCAAGGTACTTTTTACTGACCCGCATGATGGGACCTTTCCTGCTGCCTTAGGAGGATTGTGATCTGAACCTGAGACCCGGTTCAGGTTTCATGTAGCCTATGGTTGCTCGACCACGCTGTCAACAACGGCACACAAATAAAGGAGTTTGCACAGTGGCCAACACCCCCGCACCCAACGATGTAGTAATCCTTTCCGCAACTCGCACCCCACAAGGGAAACTGCGCGGACAACTAAGCTCACTTACCGCCGTCGAACTCGGCGCTGTGGCCCTTCGCGCCGCCGTCGAACGCTCCGGCGTGGATGTCGACGACATCAACCAGGTCATCTTCGGCCAGGTGATTCAGGCCGGTGCTGGCCAGAATCCCGCACGACAAACGTCTATCGCGGCTGGCCTCGCCTGGAAAACTCCGGCCGTCACCGTGAACAAGGTCTGCCTTTCAGGGCTCGCCGCAATTGTCGATGCCGCACGTCTCATCCGCCTCGGCGAAGCCGAAGTTGTTGCTGCCGGCGGTCAAGAATCGATGACTAATGCACCGCACGTGCTGCCCGGATCGCGAATGGGCTGGGCCTATGGCACCGTCTCAGCTCTCGACTCCGCCGCCCACGATGCGCTTACTGACGCTTTCGACGCCGAGTCGATGGGTGCGAGCACCGAGCGCCACAACGGCCGCCTCAACATTGGCCGCACCGAACAGGATGAGATTGCTGCGGCTTCGCATCAGCGGGCCGCCGCCGCGATTGAGGCAGGCGTTTTCGTTGATGAAATCGCTCCAGTCACGATCAAGCAGCACAAAGGCGAAGACCTCGTACTCGACACCGATGAGGGCGTTCGCGCCAACACCACCGCCGAGACTCTCTCTGGACTACGCCCCGCGTTTGACCCAGACGGCACCATCACCGCAGGAAATTCTTCACCCCTGAGCGACGGAGCGTCCGCCGTGATTCTAGCGAGCCGCGCGTGGGCCGAAGAGAACGGACTCACGTGGCTTGCGGTTCTCGACCGGTCCGGTCACGTCGCCGGCCCCGATAATTCGCTGCACTCGCAGCCTGCACGCGCCATCGCTGCGGCACTCGAGAACGCCGGGTGGACAGCTGATGACCTCGACTTTGCCGAGATCAACGAAGCATTTGCGGCAGTGAGCCTGCGCTCCACCGCCGAACTGGGGCTGAGCCACGACATCGTCAACATTCACGGCGGAGCAATTGCGATCGGACACCCCGTGGGGGCATCCGGCGCGCGACTCGTCGTTCACGCAGCTCACGAGCTCGCTCGCCGAGGCTCCGGCCGTGCCGCTGTCGCCCTCTGTGGTGGCGGCGGACAGGGCGACGCGCTGTTGCTGACTCGCTAAGACGTCGCGTTGTGGTCCTGACGAAAGTCTGGACCACAACGCGGTCACGCTCGCGCGTTCAGGGTCGGCGCAGGTATCGGCCTGGCGTCGGCCTGCTAGAAGATCGAGATCGGCTTCACAATGTCTGCGTAGATCAATAGCAGCGTCATAGCCCCGAGAAGCACTACGACGACAAGCGTCAACGGGATGATCTTGGCGGTATCGACCGGGCCAGGATCAGGCCTACCGAACAGCTTCGCGAAAAACCGACGGATGCCCTCATAGAGAGCACCCGCGACGTGACCACCGTCTAGCGGCATCAGCGGCACCAGGTTGAAGACAAACAGGGCTACGTTGAGCGACCCAATCAAGCCGATAAGTTGGGCGACACGGCTGGCGACCGGAGCCGAATCGAGGCTCGCAATTTCTCCGGCAATACGACCGACGCCGACCACGCCGATCGGGCCGTTCGGGTCGCGGTCACCGGGACCAAAGGCGGCAGCGGCAACATCGATCATGCGCTGCGGAAGGTTCACGATCACGTTGGAAACAGCCACAACGTTGTCGCCAACCGCAGGCAGAACAGCGGTCACCGGCTGCGGTACGTTCTCGACGGCCGAGCCGATTCCCAAGAAACCGTACTCTTCGGTCTGGGGTTCGCCATCCGCGTTCTCTGCAATCTGGCCGCGATCGTCATAAACGTAGCGTTCGGTGAGCAGCGGTTCGGTCACGAGCGTGACGTCGGTTCCATCTCGCTCGACGACTACCGTCAACTCGGCGCCAGCGGCCGCCCGAATGTACTCGGTAGCTTCAGCCCAAATCTCAACCGGCTCGCCATCCATGGATACCAATCGGTCGCCAGGAAGCATTCCCGCGGCAAAGCCCGGCGCTGCCGGATCAGTGCTCTCGCATGTTTGACGCTCAGTCGTAGCCGGGATCACACACTCAGAGACGCTGCTGATCGTCGTCGTGGTCTGCGCGACGCCAAAACCCATGAGGAGAATCGCAAACATCACAATTCCGATGAGGAGGTTCATCACCGGACCGCCGAGCATGATGATGACTCGTTTGAACACGGGCAAGTTATAGAAAGCACGCGACTCGTCGACATCAACCAAGGTGTCAGCACTCGCGGTGCGAGCATCCTGAACCAAGGATTGGAAAACGCCAGTCGTGGCGGTGCGACCTTTATTGTTCGCCTTGCCTGGCGGGTACATGCCAGCCATCGCAATGTAACCACCGAGCGGAATCGCCTTGAGCCCATACTCGGTCTCACCGCGTTTGCGGGAGAAGATAGTCGGCCCAAAGCCGATCATGTACTGACTTACGCGCACCCCAAAGAGCTTTGCCGGCAGCAAATGGCCGATCTCATGCAGACCGATAGACACAGCAAGCCCAACGACGACCACAAGGATGCCGAGAATATACAGGAGCACGTTTTCCACCCGCTAAGAATAGCCACGAGCACCGACCTCCACCTGTGCCAGTGCTGTGCACGCCGCAGAACCACCCCGCACTGGGGGTTATTGGGTGCTCATCGACGCGTTGCGACGACCGAATCTGCTTCGCGGCGAGCCCACGACTCGGCGCCGTACAGCGCATCAAGGCTCAACTCCGTCGCCTCGTGAATCTGCACAACCTGCTCAACGACATCCAAAATGTCTAGGTAGCCGATGGCGCCAGCGTGAAATGCGAGCACCGCCTGTTCGTTAGCCGCGTTGAACACTGCGGGATAGGTGAGACCGGCAGCACCGACAGCTTTCGCCATTTCAACGGCCGGGAAAACTTTGCTGTCGAGAGGCTCAAAGTTCCACGTGCTCGCTGTAGTCCAGTCCAAAGGAGCGCCAACACCAGCAACGCGGTGAGGCCAATCCAGCGCGAGCGAAATTGGCAGGCGCATATCGGGTGGGCTGGCCTGAGCAATGGTGGATCCATCCACAAACTCGACCATGGAGTGCACAATCGACTGCGGATGCACGGTGACCGCGATGCTGTCGTACGGCACATCGAACAGTAAGTGCGCCTCAATGACCTCGAGGCCCTTGTTGACGAGCGTTGACGAGTTTGTCGTGACGGCGAGACCCATGTTCCACGTTGGATGCGCGAGAGCTTCTTGCGGAGTTACGTCACGCAGCGAGTCACGCGTGCGACCACGGAATGGACCACCGGATGCCGTTAGCACCAAGCGGCGCACCTCCGAGTGCTCCCCCGACCTCAGCGCCTGCGCAATCGCCGAATGCTCGGAATCCACGGGAACAATCTGCCCAGGCTTGGCTCGCGACATCACCAAATCGCCGCCAACGATCAGGCTCTCCTTGTTGGCCAACGCCAACACCGCACCAGATTCAAGCGCCGCGAGCGTCGGCCCAAGACCCACCGAACCGGTGATGCCGTTGACGACAACATCGGCCGCGACATCCCGAACCAGCTGGGCGGCCTGCTCAGCACCGAACGCGATGTGCTCGACGCCGAAACGCGCAGCCTGCGCTTCAACAAGGCCGCGATTCGACCCAGCGGCCAACCCCACTACCTCGAATTGATCACGGTTCGCGTCGATAACGTCGAGTGCCTGAGTGCCAATCGAGCCCGTCGAGCCGAGCAGAATTATCTTGCGCATTCCGCTACCTTAGCGAGCCTTCCTTGGCCAATGTCCGGAACGAACGCGTGCTAACCGATGCCGAGAATGTCGACGACAAAGACGAGCGTGTCAGTGCCACTGATACCTACATCTGGAGCACCTGCTTCACCATAGCCTTCGCTTGGTGGCAAAACGGCGATGATCTGCGAGCCAACCTTTTGGCCCTCGAGCGCAGTCTTGAACCCTGAAACTACCTGTCCGGTGTTGAAGTTTGACGGGGTACCTCGCGCCCAGCTCTCATCGAAAATTTCGCCAGTAGTCCAGTTCATCCCTACGTAGTGAACGGTGACATCCGAGTTCTCTTCTACGGTGGCGCCGTCGCCCTGCTTGAGCACGGCAACGCCAAGTTCAGCAGGAGGGTCGGTCGAGGGAATCGTGATCGTCGGGCGACCATCGTCGTCAAGCTCAACGGTGGGGAAACCATCGTCGGCGGGCTGGTCATCGCCATCAGCGCGAGGAAGCGCAGGATCGGCGGGCGCATCAACCGAGATGACATCAGCAACAAAAACGATGTCGTCGTCTGCCTCAACACCAAGCTCTAGGCGAGCACTTTCATCAGCGAATGACTCGTCGGGAGGAATCACGCCAACAACGCGCGAGCCTGCAGTCGAGCATTGAATGGTCTTGACGATGCCGACGAGGAACTGCTCAGCATCCACGGGAAGCGGAGCGATGCCCGCTTCGTCATACGACGTCGCGGAAAGTTCTTCGCCAGTGGCGCCACTGTACAAAGTGAAGTACACATTGGCGACGGCACCCTCAACAGCAACTTGGTCGCCGTCTCCCTTAATCGCAACCGAGCGCTCAGTCTCAGAAACGTCGGTCGGGAAGTTGATCTCGATTGTCGGCTTTGTGCCGAAGTCACCACTGGCGCTAACCGCTTCTGAAGCGGAGCCGGATGCGGTCGGTGCACAATCCGCCGACGGTTCAGCCGTTGTCGAATCGCCGGGGACACACGCGGCAAGCGATGCCACAACACCGAGGGTCAGGAAGAACGGAATCGCTTTACGCACAGGAACCTTTCACAGCAACAACAAGGAGCACCAATCCTCGCGCACTGTTGCTGTGTGTAGCGTGTGGAATCGCCGCCCGGTTCGCTATCGCCGAACAACTCTGAGCCACAACGCGTCGCTAGCCCTCAATTCTTAGTCCTCAATGATGATGCGTGGCTGGTGGAGCACCGGAAAGTTGACGGATGACGCGATGAAGCACTTCTGACTGGCTTCGGCGTGGGCATCCATTGCATCGTCAACGCTGCCGGCCGAGATCGTTACGACAGGCCGAAGGGTCACCGAGGTGAAATGCCCGCCACCGTTGTCGGTCTGTCTCATCGTGCCCGAGACTTCATCGTGGTAGGCGGTGACCACGATTCCCCGACTAACCGCGACATGCAGGTAGCTCAACATGTGGCACTGGCTGAGAGCCGCAATCAGCAGTTCCTCTGGGTTCCAGCGGTCGGCAGAACCGTGGAAGACGCGAGCACTTGAGCCATCGATACTGTGCTTTCCAACGGCGGTGATCTCATTGTGACGCGAGTACCCGCGGTATTCGCGCGTGCCCTCGCCCAGGTTGCCCGACCATTCGAGCCGCACTTCAAAATTGTGGTCGATATTCATCAGAATCTCCCTCGCAAGCATCCAGCCCAACGATAATGTCCGCAATACTTAGTCGCACTGCCGTGCACGACTCAACCGTAGCGTTCCCGTTGGGAAGTGACCGAGTCAACCGCGTTACTTCGCGCCATCACAGCCAAGAGCTGGAAGGCCACTAGCGTGGGATGGTGAATGTAGCCTCTTCGAGCCCAGCCAATGCCCTCACCGTCGATGACACGGTGCAACTCGCCGTGCTTGAGCGGTCGGGAATGATCGAATCCCGCCACCTCGGTGCCGCAGTAGTGCTCACCCCAGACGGCCGCGAACTGCGTCGACTCGGCAACCCCGCCGCGCTTATCTACCCTCGCTCCACTCTCAAGCCGATGCAAGCCATCACGGTGTTGCGCTCAGGAGTCACTCTCACTGAAGAACAACTCGTGCTTGCCAGTGCAAGCCACACCGGCAGCCAGCGCCACCAAGATGTCGCAGCATCAACCCTCGCCGCCTACGGGCTCAGCGTCGACGACCTGCGCTGCCCTCCTGACTGGCCAGCAGATTCGGATGCTCGACGCGCAGCCGAGGCTCCCACTCGGCTCGCGATGAATTGTTCAGGCAAACACGCGAGCTTTTTGGCGGCCTGTGTCGTCAATGGCTGGCCACTTGAGAGCTATCTTGAGCACGACCATCCGCTGCAATCTCGGATTCGCGAGACTGTTGTCGAGTTCACGGGCACAGAGTTGGCGCACGAAGGAACCGACGGATGTGGCGCGCCAGTTTTCGCGATGAGCCTTGTGTCGTTGGCTACCGCCATCCAGCGCGTGGTTACCGCCACCGTGGAAAATGATCCGCACTCCCACGCCCTCGTCAGCGCAATTAGGGCACATGCGTGGGGACTCGACATGCCTCAGGTCGCCGAAGCGATGGATGCGCTTGGCATTATCGCCAAGCGGGGCGCCGAAGGCGTTCTCATTGCGGCAGCCCCCGATGGCACTACTGTGACCCTTAAAATTCTTGACGGTTCGATCCGCCCACTCTTGCCAGTCGGCCTGTCATTACTGGCTGATGCTGGCGCAATTGATGCGGATGCTGCTGCCGCAGTGCTCGCCTCGACCACCGAAAAGGTCCTGGGTCGGGGCCTTCCGGTCGGCGAATTGCGCTTTCAACTCGCGTAGCATCCTGCTTCGTTGATCGGAGGTCTAGCCCTCGCCGGTGATGCGGCGGAACTCGGCGTTGAAGGCTTGGTCATCGGTTGTACTGAGCGTGCGGAAGCTGCTGGCACGCGACATCGCACTCGCATTCGGGAACGTGAACTGGTTTGTGGCTAGGTTCGGGTAGTTCTCGATTGCGTACTCGAGCGTGCCGTCAACAGGGCTCACGCACTGAATCCACTGCACAACTTTTGTCGCGTTCGCGGGGTCGTAGTAGAAGTTCATGAGCTTCTCAACGTTTTCCTTGTGCTGAGCGCCCGCGGGGATGACAAGCGAGTCCGTAAAGAACGTTCCCCGTGATCCAGGAAGCAAGAACTTGAACTTCTCGTAGCCCGCCTGCGCGTTGAGCACAGCGATATCTCCGGCACGAGCGAACCCGGCGATCGCTTCACCCGACTTGAACTTCTCGATGTAGTCGCTGCCCATGACGCCAAGAATGTGCTTTGAGGCAAGGTGTTTTTCGAGCACATCGCTCGCCTTCTTGAACTCGTCGATTCCCCAAATGTCTTTGGAGATGTCTACACCCTGGGCGAGCAACAGCATTCCCATTGTGTGTCGCATTTCGGCGAGCACAACCACTTTTCCTTTGAGGTCGTCGCGCCACAATTGCTCAACTGAGACGAGGCCCTTGGGATACTCCTCTGTGTTCCAAGCGAGACCTATGAATCCACTTTGCCAAGGCAACGAATAGTCGCGCTCGGGGTCGAAGCCTGGGTGTGCGAGCGTCTTATCGAGATTCACTTTATTAGGAATGTTCTCGGAGTCCAGCTTTTGGGCGTAACCAAACCTGATCAGGCGCGCGGCCATCCAGTCGCTAACAACGATCACGTCTGCGCCCGTGGGCTTCCCCAGAGATAGCTGGTCTTTCATCGTCAGATAGAACCCGACGTTGTCTTTGACAATGGCGCGGTACTCGACGCTAATGCCTGATTCTTTCTTGAATTCTTTGAGCGTCACGGAATGACCGCTGAGGTCCTCGTCGATGTACGACGGCCAACTTGCCCATACGAGCGAGCTGTCACTTTCAGATATGTCAATTGCACTCGAGCCGTCTGGTGCGGCACACGCTGCAAGGGCTAGCGCGGATACGCCAAGCCCTGCTCCCTGCATTAGCCGCCTGCGGCTGAGTTGAGATTGCTTCGCCTGCAGCACTAGCTGCTGGATCGTTGGATCCTGCGGAAGTGGTCTCGTCACGGTTTCTCCTTCGCCCCACCAATTACCCCGATGGTAGTGAGCGCAGTTTGCGTAGTTGTAGCCCCAGTTAGGAGGGGCTTTATGGGCGCGTGGTAATAATTCCACGTTTTGCTCTCAGATTCGCGCCATTATTGTGCCCAATTCGGGTACCGCGCAGTACGCTCTGGTTTATGAGGATTGCTGTTCCCGCCGAAGTAAAAAACAACGAGTTCCGTGTCGCGATCACCCCAGCAGGGGTGCACGACCTGGTCACACATGGACACGAGGTGCTCGTGCAGTCTGGCGCTGGCCTTGGCTCGTCTATTACCGATGAGCAATATGTCGAGGCGGGTGCGACACTTTCTCCGGATGCTGCGAGCACGTGGGCGGCAGCCGACGTCTTATTGAAGGTCAAGGAGCCGGTCGCTTCGGAGTATCAGTACTTCCGAGACGATCTTGTTCTTTTCACGTATTTGCACCTAGCTGCTGAAGAAGAGCTCACCCGCGCGCTTCTTGAGGCGAAGGTCACTGCGATCGCGTATGAGACTGTTCAGCTTCCTTCGCGTGCGTTGCCGCTGTTGGCTCCGATGAGTGAAGTTGCTGGCCGTTTGTCTGCGATTGTGGGAGCCAACGTCATGCTTAAGCCCAACGGTGGGCCGGGGATGCTGGTGCCGGGAGTTCCGGGAACCCACCCTGCGGAGATCGTCGTTCTCGGCGGGGGTGTCGCCGGCACGAGTGCTATTTCTGTCGCTGTAGGGCTCGGCGCGCAAGTGACTGTTCTTGACACCAACATTCAGCGCCTGCGGGAACTGGATGCTCTGTATGCGGGTCGCATCAAGACGATTGCATCAAACGGTTTCGAAATCGAACGTGCTCTATTGACCGCCGATTTGGTGATCGGTTCTGTTTTGATTCCTGGCGCAAAGGCTCCCAAGCTTGTGAGCAATGAGTTGGTATCACGCATGAAGCCTGGCAGCGTTCTGGTTGACATTGCGGTTGATCAGGGCGGCTGTTTTGCAGACTCCCGACCCACCACACATGCTGATCCCACCTTCGCGGTTCACGGTTCGGTGTTCTACTGCGTGGCAAATATGCCCGGCGCGGTACCTCACACCTCAACGTATGCTCTGACCAACGCGACCATGCCGTACGTGCGTGCAATTGCGAATTTGGGATGGCGTGCAGCGCTTTCTGCTGATCCTGCTTTGGCGCTGGGACTGAACACGTTCGGTGGCACCGCAGTGAATGCGAATGTTGCCCTAGCTCACGGTCTCACGCAGTCGCGTCTTGAGGATGCGCTGCGTTAGCTGGTGGCACCCGCACCCTGTCTGCTCCGTCTTCGGTGACTCTCCAGTAGTGGCCTAAGCCTGAAACAAGCGGGGGCGGCAGTTCGCGCGTGCGCGCGAGTTGACGGAAGTCGCTGACGTTACAGCCGTCGAGCAGAATAGTGGCGTGGGTTCTCAATAGAGCTAATGCGCCCCAGCGGGATTGCCATTCATCGATTGATGCGATGATCGCTATCGGGCGAGCAGCGTCGGCGATGAGCAGTTCGCGTTCGGAGCCCGGCGCGCCCTCGAGGGCTCGAACTTGCCAGCCTGCGGCTGTAAAAGCGGCTGCGGTTGCGGCGGGGCGGCTGCTGGCGATGGCGAGACTTTCGGAATGGCTAAGTATTTCGACTGCTGCAGGCCTCGGAAGAGGCGGGTAGGCGTCGCTTAACGCTATTTGCACTCGTGCGCCTTTCCACAGCCCACCTCCGGGCGGGAGCGCTGCGCTGAAGTCGGCGGAGACTCCACCAGAGAGCACGAACTCTTGTCTGCTGCCAAACCGAAGCCTCAGAGTGCATGGCATCAGCTGGGCGAGTGATTGCAGCGCTGGCGTGATGCGTTGAGCACTCGCGACTACCCAGATGTTGTGCGCTGGTCCTTCACGCAGTAGCCGTACTAGCCGGTCGAGCACTGCGGCACGGTAGTCGTCGTCGAACCGCGAGACGATCGCATCGAGGTCATCGACAAGCAACAGGGTTCGATGCGAGGAGCGCTCGCGCGATCCGGCATCGTCGAGTTGAGAGTGCAGTTCAGCAAGGGTGTCCCAGAATCCCGCGGGCTCGAGTCCCCCCGCTACTACGCGCAGGCCCGCCTCTGTGCCCGCGAGAGGCTGCGTAACGGCCCCTGTGGGGTGGATGGCCTTGCTGGCTGCGGATGTTTTTGCAGAGGCTGCAGCGGCGATCGTTGCGATCGCGACGCTCTTTCCGCTGCCGGGGGCACCCAAAATGAGCACGTTTCCGTCCCCCGATGGGGACCATTCGGCTAGGCCCTGCCTCTGTTCATCGGGTAGGTCTGTAAGCCCGAAGAAGACTGTGACACCGTCAGGCGTACTCGGCGTACCCCAAACGTTGCTCGTGTGTTGCTGGTTCAGTGCACTCTGCTCCTGGGCCGCGTCGCGTTGGGACTGCGCGATGCTGAGCTCCGCAACGGTGGCGAGTGGCACGTGTTCGGAGAGCGGCTCGCACCAGGGGCGACGAGGACTGTAGCTCGCGGGCCATCGTTCCGCGACGGCGAGTACGTCGCTGGGGGTGGCAAGCGCAAACTGCACTAACTCTGCAGAGGACGAGCCGTGGGCAACCCACGCGCGACCTTTTGCTCGTGAAGGAAGCTCGGCTGCGCGGTCGCTGCCGATCACCGCTGAACTGTCGGCACCGTTGTTGACGCGCAGCGAGATCCGCAAGTCGGCGTTTGCAAGCAGCGCATCTCGCACCACCCCGGAGGGTCGTTGGGTGCACAGGATGAGGTGCACCCCGAGAGAACGACCGCGGGCCGCAATGTCGCTAAATAGCGCGTGAAGCTGCGGATAGTCGGCCATCATTGCCGCAAACTCGTCGACGACGATCACTAGCCGCGGAACGGCATCGAGCTCAGAGATGTCTCGCGCGCTTGCCCGCGCGAGATCACGCTCTCGGTGCTGGAGTTCTGCTCGGAGGCTCGCAAACGCACGACTGGCTGCCGTCTCGTCGAGGTCGGTGATGATTCCGACAGTGTGCGGAAGTTGGGAAAGGTGAGCAAACGCTGAACCACCTTTGAAATCTACGAGAAGGAATGTGACGTCGTCGGGCGATGATTCTGCAGCCATTGCGAGCACCCACGAGATAAGCAGTTCGCTCTTGCCGCTTCCCGTGGTGCCACCAACGATCGCGTGCGGTCCGTGTGTCACGAGGTCGACCATAGTTCGACCATTCGCCCCCACAGCTGGTCTGCTCTCAAGCGAATGGGCGCGCTCGGCCACCGGCTCGGCAACTGGTCCAAGTTCGGCCAGAAGCTCGTGGAATTCGAGCGAATCTGGCACAGCACCATCAATAGTCGCCAAACCATCCCTGGAGGCGATTTGGTGAGCCGCGAGCGCCCACACTAAGGCTTGCTCTCGACCGAGGAATGACGGATCAAATTCGCGTCGCTGATGCTTGTCAGGATGACCGACAACGGCAACGGCGTAGCCACTGGCCCGAATGACAATCCGGTGGCCGCTAGGTGCCTGCTGTTCATTCGTGACGACGCTGATCGACACGCTCGGTGTATCGTCTCCCAGCTGCCCCCAGTGCACGCTAGCGTGCACGTGACCCGTGTTGGCCGCATCCGCACCACCATCTGAACGCAGTACGCGATGGGGAAGATGTGAACCCCACTGTTCTGCGCTGAATACTCCGCGCAGTCTCACCCAACTTGTCGTCGGAGCTAAAGTGCGAGCCAGCTGGATTGCCAGCGCTCGCGCCAACGAGAGCGCAATCAGCTCATTGCCAAAAATTGCGATACCCAGTCGAGCATTCACCGCGATGGGGGCACCCTGCAGAGTGGCGGCCTGATCGGTGAGCCGCTGGTAATGCCCGTCGACTGTTGAATCCACACGATCATGAGACCCGACCCGATCGATAACGAGGTTGCTGCGAACGCTGCCGTAGCCGAGGTGCACCGGCAGCACATCGCGGGGCTCGCGCATCCATCGGGATGAATCAGTGTGCGCGTCTCGCACCACAACGATTGCTGGTGGTGTGCGCTCAGCGAGGTCACCACTTTCGCGCCGGTGGTGCGCCTCAATTGCCGATTGTGTGGTTGAAACATCGTGCGAGAAGCGTGCGGTTTCGGCTCGCAGCTTCTTGCGTGCGGACACGCGCGAATCAATATAACTTCCTGTCGCGGCTAGCGGACCCAACACCGCAAAGATGAGAGCAAATACGGAACCTGTGATCAACCAGATCGCCAACGATGCAACGACGGGCACCGTTGCCGCGACGACCGGAAATCGAAACGGCGCGGCTGGCTGCGGCGCCATCGGCAGCATGATGCGTAGGTCGTTTGTGCGAGATTCGGTCACATGCCTACTCCACCAGCAGGCGGCATCCAGAGACCGGGTTCACCGTTGGCAGTGGAAAGTCTGCGTGTGCTGACCGCTGTGAGGGAGGGTTCGTGCTGACGCCTGCTCGCGACGAAGCCAACTAACGATGAAGCTAACTAACGATGAAGAACTGCTCGCCAATCTCGACGCGCGTGCCACGCATTACCCGGTAGCGTTTACCCGGCTCGCAGCGTTTGGGTTCCCCGCCGGGCTCCCGCACAACAGTTCCGTTGCCGGAGTATCGGTCGCTAATCCAGAACGCTCCCGCCATTTGGCCAAACTCAAGGTGAGTTTTGGATACGGATTTACTGGGGTCGGTAATCGGAACCGAAATGTCAAACTTCTCGGACGGCTCCGGAATCGGATTGCGCCCGACGAGTCCTGTGCCCGTCACAATCACACTGTCTCCCGTGCTGAACTGCAGCACAAAACGTGTTCCAGAGATGCTTCGTTCAACAATCCGGGTGTCTTCGATGTCCTCATCATCTGAAGCGAGAGACGCAAGCGGCGTGGGCGGCGCAATCGGCAGCTCGACTCGGTGCTGAGACATCGGAGGGGGCGCGAGAACTGAGAGATCTGGAATCGCTCCGGCCTCATTGCTAGTTGTTGTCGGCGCGTGCACATTACCGGCGACAGTCTGGTCGTTGCTCTCGACCGGGTACGGCACAGCACTGAGTCGCTCGAATGAACCGACCGTCCCGTCGCGATCCTCCGGCGCGGCCGAGGCCGGATCTGAGGCCTCGACGGAGTCGCTTGGAGCATCCGTAGTGGATGCCTCCGCTGCGGCCGAGCTCGAGGGCTCGGCTTCGGCTTCGGCTTCAGCTTCAGCTTCAGCTTCAGTCGAAGTCTCGCCAACAATCGCAGCTACATCGGCGTCATCCACACCGTCAATCGCCGCAGCGCTCTCTTGCTCGTCGTGCACATCCGGTTCAGGGCCCTGATCGAGCTCGACGGGTTTAGAGTGTGCCGGGTGCTCAGGGTGCGCGGCCGGCTTGGGCGTTGCTGCATCATCTTCCGGCACAGCAGAGGCTGCCTCGGGCGCTCGTTCTACGGCGTTGGCACGCGCGGTTGGTGTTCCCCACGGAAACGGGTCGAGTGCCGGCGCGCTGACCGTGCGGGCAGTCGGTCCAACTCCGTGTTTAACGAAGCCACACGATCCGCAGAAAATATCGGACTCGGAGAGCGACGCACCACACTGCGCACAGACTGCTTCAGTTGAGGCTGGCTCAGGGAAGGGTGCCCGCGGAGCTGCCTCGACACTTGCCGCAGCCTCAGTCGCGTTCGGTGCATCGATGTTTCCAGAGAGGGCGACGCGTGGTTGAGCACCGAAACTTTCGGATACGCGTGGGGTGGTTCCGCTCAGCGAAGCCACCTCGGACTCAGCGTCGCCCGCTGCCGTCGCAGGCGCGGGCTGGTCGCTCACACGCTCGGATGCCACTGGCGCGAATGCGGATGCCCTCAGCCTGTCGGCCGTAGTGAACACCGGCTCGTCACCGAGCGGACGCACTAACTTAACCGGAGAACGTTCTTGGACGGGAGTGACGGCTTCGGGCCGCCCGACCTTGCTCAGATCTGGCTCAAACGGGGAGCGCGGAAGGGGCGAGGGCTCGACCAGAGGCTCGGGCTCAACGGGTGCTTCAGGTTCCGGTTCCGGCTCGGGCTCGGGCTCGGCCTCGGCCTCGGGCTCGGCCTCAACTTCAGACTCTAGTTCGGATAGGTCCCCCGCATCGTCGTCTTGCGCAACAACGTCATCGGCCGGGTTTTCGGTTTCGATATGGGCGGCATCGCTGTATAGACCGCTAGGGCGCTCCGAAAAATCGTCGTCAGCACTCTCGGGTTCCCCGTCACCATCGCCCTCATCGTGAAGAGAGACTTCATCAGATTCGACGAATTCGCTGGCAGGAGCCTCATCATTCACGCGACCATCGCGATCGATATCTTCAACAACCTCGCCGTCGACCTCGGCCGGGTCTTCAGCTTCCGTCGCGGTCGCCGCGAAGTGCTCCGCGGAGTGCTCGGGGGCTGTTGGCTCATCCGCCGACACAGCGCCGGAATTGGGCCAGGCAATCTCCTGAGGTTTTGGCGCCGGAAGGTCGCGCCAACTTTCGTCTATCACCGGATCAACCTCTTGGCGCACTGTCTTTTCCAGAGCGGGCGCGTCAAAAGTAAGAGCTGCGGGGTCGGCCACTTCATCATAGGGACCGTCTTCGTCAAACGGCAAGACTTCGTCATACGGGCCCTCCTCGTCATACGGGGCAGTCTCGGAATCTGCGCCAGCGTTGCTGGGAAAATCGCCGACGTCGTGAGCCGCTAATTCGTCAGCACCCGCAGGATTCGATGACTCTGCTGATGCGGCTGGTTCTGATGACTCCGCAGGCTCAGCAGACTCCGCAGACTCCGCGATCGGGTCCGACGGACCGGTGTCGCGACCGGCGTGTGAAAGAACTAGCGGATCACCCTGTTGCAAAGCAGCCGGGGAGGACGCTGCGCGCGAAGGCTCAGAGCCGTCATGGGCGTCAGCGTCGACCTGCGTGCGGGGCGCTGCTGTCGCATCGGGAATGACATCAGTTGATGAGGTCAAAGTCGGGCTAGCTGCCCCGGCAGCTTGACTGCTGTCAACGGTCTGCGTGGTTTCAACAGCTTCATTAGTCTCGTTGCTTTCGGTCGCGAGACGGCGTCGCGCGCTCAATGAAGCCGCAATCTGAGCTTTCTTTTCAGCGCGTTTTGCACGCGCAGACTTCGACTTTTTGGGGGCTGCGTCAGCACTCCGGCGGGCGCGCCGGGACATCGCTGGCCGCCCACACTCGGCACAATAGACAGCATCGGCGGGCAGTTGCGTCGCGCAGAAAGAACAATTCACGGGTAGTCCTCTATCGCTTAAACAGACTTGTGACACTATAACCACCGAGCGATCGCAGTGATATTTTGGTCTTGAACCGCGCCCAACGCGACAGTCCAGTGTGGAGCTGATTTTCGAGATCGGTGACGTTCGTCCAGAACGCATCTACCTCGTCTGACTTCGGATCAGCGCCGGAGAAAATTGCGCGGTCAGCGTGCACCGCAAGATCATGTGCCGCGGGTGCCTGAGCAACCGCAGCGACCTCCGTTCGAGTTCCTGACGGTGGTGGCGAATAGCCGTGGTCAAGTAGTGAGTCTTCAAATTCTTGCCAACCACCGCTGATCTGTTCCAGGGCGGATTCGGCCCGTCGACGCAGGAGCCGTCGTCGAACTTTCGCTGCGATTATCAGCAAGAATGGCGCGGCAAGCACAAGGAGCACGAGCAGGCTCCAGCCGACGGATCGCAGAATAGCGAGCACCGCCTGCAGGAAGGGGTCGAGGTCGGGCTGAAGCGCCTGCTCGCTATCGGGATTCGACTGTCGATTGAGAGTGTCCGACTCAATCTCTGGGGGTTGCACAACCGTTTGCGGGCGCGCTACCTGTGCGGTGTCGTCAGGATCCTCATCCGGAATTTCTCGCAGCGGCGGGTTCGGGTCAAGAGCTACCCAGCCGTATGCTGCCGTATTGACTTCGATCCATGCGGTGACGTCGTTGCCACGAATCTGCTGGTCAGAGGTGACAAATCCAAGTACGACGCGGCTGGGGAAACCGAGCCCGTTTGCCATGATGGATGCCGCAACCGCGTACTGCTCTCCGTCACCAATCATGCGTGGCTCGGTGAACAACTCGGCCACACGATCCGCCGAGTGCCCGGATCTACTGGCCGGTTCATCCACACCCACGCCATGACTCACGTAGCCGTCAGCGGCGAGCCCAGCAAGCATTGCAGCCAGACGCTCGCCCGGTATCGTTATCCCGCGCACATACTGGTCCAACTTTTCGGTGAGCGCATCAGGGGACACGCCGAGGGGAGGCACCTCTGCGGTGCCGGGGGTGAGCGTCGAAATTTCTTCGGCGCTTGGCTGGGCAGGAATCACGCCCTCGAAGGTGTAGCTGTCGCCACTCTCGAGGCGATCTGTCACGGCAGCGGTTCCTGAAACCTTGTTGTAGTAGAAAGTGTCTAGAAGCTCTGAGGCTCGCGCACCCTCAAAATCAATCTCTTCGAATAGCCCGACAGTTGGCACCCAGACTCCCGAATAGCCTGCGATCGTAATCGTCATTGCGACTGAGTTCCCGTCGACATCTGACTGGTCAAAGCGGGACGGAACGCGAGCAAATGATCCGGATGCGCTGGTGGCACGACCGCTGCCGACCGCATAAACCACGCCGTTGTAGCTATCAAGAGTTGCAAGCCTGACGTGGGTTCCCAGCGGAACGCCAGCGACCTCAAACAGGACCGAATTCGCTGTGCTGGGTTGCCAGTAGCGCCTAAAGCCAGCCAGCGGGCTCACATAATCGCGCGGATCAAAGGGCTCAACAATAGCGGTACGCAAAACTGAGCGGTCATTCGTAGGAGGCAGCGCGTTCGCGACCCCAACGGCAACGCTCGCGGCGATCACCAAAACGACGATCGCACTGATCACCGTTCGCGCTCCAGCAAAGCCGAACTCTCGTTTGCGCCGAGCTTCACCATCCGTATCCATCGCCGCCTCGAGGGCATTGACAGTATCGCGTCGGCGTCGCCAACGAAACCACACCAGAATGAGCGCAACAACAACCAACAGTGCGATCGCTAGAGTCACCGGTCGGTCAGGATAGGTGGGACCGAACGCTACCGCCGCCAGAAACAGAACGACCGGTGGAATCACCGAAAGTTCGGGAACCTTCGTACGAAATGCGGTGCCGAGAGAAACAATCGCCGCAGTCAGTACCAAAACGAGAGCGGGCACGAGCAGCGCCCGATAGCTGCCTACCGGCAACGAAATGGTGAGAAGTTGCTTCCAACCGAGAGCGACGCCAAACACCAGATCGACAAGTCCGGCAAACGTGGGCAGCACCGAGTACTGAGATTCGGAGGGCACCGCAATTGGCACTCCGATTACAAGAAAAACGATGAATGTGGCCAGCGCAGTCGCAATAAACGACCACTTTCTCCACAGCGAAACTATCGCCACAAGAGAGCCAGCAATCACGCTAACCGCGATGAGGATGATCAGCTCAGAGCTGCGATAGATCGGCCAGAGCGCTGCCGCTGCGAGCGCGATTGCCAGCCAGAGCAGTGCTCCGGTGACAACGACGAATGATCGCGAGACTGTGCGGGTCATACTGCCGCCGATCGCGCGAGCGCCCGCTTGAGATCCTCAAGGTAGCCAATAGTCAGCACGCTCAGCCCAGCAACTTTGCGCAACCCCGGAACCGTCTCTGGGTCGCACACAATCGCGACAACTTCCACATTCGCAGCGAACTTCGTCGAGGCTGCACGCAGTTGCTTCGAGGTCACCGGAGAACCACAAATAAGGAAAGCAACCGACACGCCATTTGTTTGCTCGGAGGTGACGCGCGCAACATCCACAAGCCGAAGTGCCGTTTCAGTGTTCTGCACCCGCGTGAGGTCGTCGAGCAACCGCGTGCCTGTCAGCGTCGACAACGCGCGCACAGCAAAAATCTTGCGTTTAGCAAACTGCGGGGTCTGCGCACTCGCGACGACGGTGACCGTGCGGGCATCACGAATAGCTTGGGCGCCAAGAGACCCCGCGACGCTCACGGCCATCTCGAACTCGTATTCGCTCGCATAATCGGCGGTAGCCAGGCTCAGGGCGATCACTAGGTGACTGCGCCGAGTTTCTTCGAACTGACGCACCATGTACCGGCCGGTGCGGGCGGTCGTTTTCCAGTGGATGTTGCGCCGCTCGTCCCCCGGAAGGTACTCGCGCAGGGCGTGAAAAGAGATGTCGTTGTTGGCGAGATCTTTTGTCGGGTTTCCTTCAAGGTCTCGAATAAGTCCGGTGCTGAAACTCGGGATGCTGATGGTGCGCGGGTGAACAAAAACTTCTGCGGACTCAGTCCACACGAGTTCGCGACGCACCAGCCCCACTGGGTCAGCACGCACAGTACGTACGGGACCAACAGAAATGACCCCGCGACGATGTGTCGGGATGGGGAAATCATGAGTTGCAGAACCGCCCGGCCGGATGCTCGGAAGCACTGCCTCTGAGAAGGTCTCGGCAACCGGTATTTCGGCGACGACTCCGAGACTGCGCCGTTTGCCAGTGTTGATCCCACGCACTTCGCCGCTGGCTGCTTCACCGACGACTACACGCCGGTGATCCACGTGAAGACTGATCGCTAGCTGGCTGCGACCGAAGAGAAAAATTGCTGCCATGAGCGCGACGGCGATACTTGCGTAGCCGATGACAATGAGTTCTATCCACGCAATCGAATAGCCGGCGATGAGGGTTGTAGGGATCAGGGCAAGCACTATCCAGCCCAGCGGTGTCACGACTGACGTGATGCGCCCGGCATAGCGAGTGACAGTACTGCGTGCGAGCACCACAAAGCGCACGACGCTAACAATCAGATCAGCAAGAAAGCCGGTGCGGTAGCCAACAATTCGGGTGCGGGCGTTGTCGAGGCCGCGGATGCTTGTCGGAAAGTCGGCGTCAGAGCGTGCTCGTTCACCGCTCGGATCCTGATGTTCCGGCGCGGGCTGTTGAGGCGGCTCTCGTTTAGCCGGGCGTTTGAGAGGTGAACTCACACGGCTTGCCGTTCTGTAGGCGGAGGATTCTCAATCAGAATCTGGGCGATCACGCTCGAGGCGGTTACACCTTCGAACTCAGCTTCGGCGTCGATCACGAGTCGGTGGGCGAGAACGGGCTCTGCGAGCGCCTTGACGTCGTCGGGCACAACATAGTGTCGACCGTTGGATGCGGCCAAGGTCTTCGACGCACGCATGAGAGCGAGGGCTCCACGAACACTCACTCCAAGTCGAACCTCAGTTGCACTCCGAGTAGCTTCGACCAATCGGCTCACATAGTCATTGATCGTGGGGTCTACGTGCACAGTACGGGCAAGCTGTGCCATTTCTACAACGAGCTCCGCGCTCACGACTGGGTCAATTTTTACCGAGTGCGCGGCGACGCCTGCACCGTCAAGGATGCGAAGGGTGGATGCGCGATCCGGGTAGCCGATGGATGCCTTCATGAGAAAGCGATCCAGCTGTGCTTCGGGCAGTCGGTAGGTTCCTGCTTGCTCGATCGGGTTTTGGGTGGCGATCACCATGAAGGGCGCGCCAACAGGGTGGGAAATGCCGTCGACAGTGACTTGTCCCTCTTCCATCACTTCAAGCAGTGCGGCCTGAGTTTTGGGGCTTGCGCGGTTGATCTCGTCAGCGAGCACGATGTTGGCGAAAATCGGTCCGGGGTGAAACTCGAACTCGTTGTCGCGCTGATCATAGATACTCACGCCGGTGATGTCACCAGGCAGCAGGTCGGGGGTGAACTGGATGCGGTTCGTCGTTCCTGAAACGCTTTGTGCGATCGCACGAGCAAACGACGTCTTGCCCGTTCCAGGGTAGTCCTCGAGCAGCAGGTGGCCCTCGCTCAGCAGTGCAGTGAATCCCAGACGGACCACAAAAGTCTTACCGAGCAATATTTGCTCGACGTTAGTGACGAGCCTGTTGAAACTTTCCGCGAACCATGCGGCTTCATCGGGAGTCATGGTCATAGCGCACCTTTAGTCATAATCGAATCCGTTGTACGTTCTGTCGTAAGTTTGCCCGCCGTTGGCGATCACGCGCACAACGAGGGTCGGGGTGTCCTTAAGAGCCGCGTCGGCGTGGCAGCTACCACCTGGTGTGGTCGTAATAGCGGTCTGCCAGGGTCCAAGGGTTGCTCCGCCGCATCGATACTGCACGGATTCATAGGTTCCTGTGGGCCAGTCGAGCCACTCAAATGTTCCGCTCTGGTTAAGGAGGTCTCCATCCGTGGTGAACGTGAGGGTGCGCACTGAGGGGTTCACGGGAACGCCGAGTGCGAACGGTGCTGACCAGCTGGGCTGACAGATGGGTCCGGAACCATAGCTTCGGCAAGCGCGCACTTCGACAGAGATGTACTGTCCGTACTGTTGACCCCCATCCGCGGTCAAGAACGATCCGAGTGCGACGGGACCGAAGATTGTTCCGGGAACGCTGCCACCACTCAACCGGTAGTAGAGCGTGTAGTCGCTCGTCAGCGGATCGCTGCCCATCCTTCCGCCGTTGACGGTGAAATCGAACCGGTTGCCATTGGGCACTGGACCTGCCGTATTGAGCGCGGTAACGACTGCTGGCGGGGTATGCGCGATGACTGTAGGCGATGCGGTGCAGCCCTGGCCGTTGTTTGCGAACACGAGCATTGAGTATGTGCGGTTCGGTGAGAGCCCAGTGAACGTCGCGGAGGTTCCGCTTCCGACCGCAGAAAGCTCTGCACCATAACTGGTGATCGAACCATTTGCGGTACAAGTGGGAGCAGTTCCGGTGTAGGCAGCAGCCGTATAGGCGGTAATTGGTCGGCCGTTCGCGTTGAACGCGCCCGCCCAGGCGAGGGTGGCCGTGCTGTCGTTCACAACACTCGCCACGGGTGCCGCAAGCGCAATCGGCGGGCCAGCCGGAACGGCGCTGCGTGGCTCGCTGGTGTTCCAGACGGAAAGTGCGGTGTACGCGGCATTGCGAGGGCTCACTGTGTAGGTGACTGCTACACCGTTGTCGAGCACCCAAGTGGATGGGGTGTCCCACGTGCACGTAGTGCCATCGCACTGAGCCAATCCCAGTAAGGTCTCAAATCCGCCAACGACAACGCGATAGCGGTCAACTGGCGAACCGCCGGATGGCGTCGGGGCTGCATTCCAGGTCAGTCGCAGGCCGTGGTCAAGGGGAGCTGCGCTCAGCGCGGTTGGCGCAACGGGAATGATGTCTGACCAGACCGCGTCTGCCAACGTTACGGGATCGGACTCCCCGATCGCGTTGATGGCGACAACGGTCACCTTGACCGCGTTGGTTGGGCCGTTTCCTGTTGTAGCGATCGCACACGTTGTGCCTGCGCACTCCGTCGTATTGACGACGACTGTGCCCGCCTTCGTCGTTACCCGGTACGACGTAATGGCCGAGTTGTTGGCTGGACCAGCGTTCCAGCGCATCATGATTGTCTTGTCACCAAAGCCGCTCGGGCCGAGGTTCGAGACCGAATCGGGTCGGTCTTGAACTGAGACCACGACTATGCCCCACACGTAGCGAGTCACGTCGTTTGTGGCGTCCGCAACGCGATACTGAAGGTTCACGTCGCCGGGGACTGCTTCCGCCGAAACGGTGACGGTCAGAGTGCTGTTGTCACTGCTCGGCACGATGGAGAGCCCGGCGGGGATGGCGCCTCCACCGAGTCCGCGAATGTCGACCACGCGCAACGGTGCGCCAGGGAACGGATTGGTTGAGGCATCGTTAGCGAGCACATCGACGACAGTCGTCTGCCCGCGTTTGGCGATCGCGAGATCGGCGGCAGGGCTGGCGAGCGGTCGCGTCGAGGGAACCACGTTAAGTTCGATTCGCCCTGATTTGCCCTCAGAGAGGTCATCTCGAACGCCGAGTGAAATCGAGGTTCGCGTTCCCTTGAATGCACTGTTATTGGCTCGAAGAGTTAACGCTGTGCCGTCGAGCGAGTAGGTGAAACCTTCAGGCAAGGGGCTCAGCACTGAGTAAGCGAGTTCGTCGAGGTCATCCGGGTACGGATAGTTTGTCAGCTTGAGGAGATCAATCTCCTTCTCCTGACCCGGCTCAAAGTCAATGACCGCGCCACCAAATACTGGGGCTTGATTGTCACGCGGAAGCACATCGATCGGCAGCACAAGAATTGCGGTTCGGCCTTCGGGGTCCGTTGCCGAAGTACCATCGGTGACTTCAAACGCGATGGATGCTGGACCGAAGTACTTTTCGGCCGATGTGAACACCAGAGTGTCTTCGTCGCGCACGAGGTCAGAGCCATCGCCGTGAGTGGCCAACACTGTGCTGGAGTCGGTGAGCCGAACCGGTTTTTCCCCGACCGCAATTATGTAGTCGTTGAGGTCGATCACAAGAGTGCTCTCGCTATTGACGCTCAGTTTCTGGGCGCGACGATCAATCTGTGGCAAAGCATCGTTGTAGCCAGGTACCTTGATGAAGGCGTAACTGAATGCGGTGGGATCGACCGGGTTGGTCACACGGAACGGGATGATCTGGCCCGCATCCTCGACGGAGACCTCGATTTTCTTGTCTGAGGTCACACGCGCGACATCGCCGAACCCCGAATAGATCGCAAGCGAGAGTGTGCGCGGGTCGCCATCCGCAAAGAAGACATCGCCAAGGACATCGACCGTTACGCGGTTGCGGTCGAGCACGTCAGACAGCGTGAGCACACTGTCCGTTGCCACCGGGTAGGCAGGCTTCGCCTCAGGGTCGACCGTTACGCGGATGAAGTTCTGGCTCGAACCTCCCGTTTCGTTTTCGATCACGTAAATGATTCCGTAGTCGCCGGGCGCATCCGGCGGAGTCACTTTGACAACATCACCGTCGATCTCGGCGACAGTTACCGGATCATTCGGCTCAACGGAGACGACCGACAGTGGGCTTCCGTCGGGGTCAGAGTCATTGGCGAGCACCTGAACCGACACGGTAATGCCCGGCTTTACCGTAACCTCGTCAATGATCGCAACCGGATTTCGGGCACCATCGATTCGAGGGCTAATGCCGATATTGATTTCACCGTTCGCTCGCGCGCCCAACGAATCGATCAGTGTGTAGCTAAAGGTGTCTGTTCCAGCCGAGTACTCTCCGGCCTGATAGACGAAGGTGTTGGAGTCAACTTCGATTACGGCACCCTTGCTGGGGTTAGTTGCTTGCCCAAGAAGTTGCACCGAGTCACCATCGGGGTCGGCTGATGTCAGCGGGATTTGCACTCGAACGGTGTCACCGGCAAGTACACGTGCGGTAACCGTTGGCGGCACCGGTGGATTATTGCTTGCTGGGTCGAGTTCACGCACGGCGATACGAACGATCGCGGTTGCTGACTGACCGTCTGGTCCCGCAACTTGATACGCCGCAGTGAAGTTTCCGGTGCGATCTGGCGCTAGATAGCGCAATACTTCACCAGACGCGAACAATAGGCCCGAGTCTTCGGGCAGATCTTGAGCCAGCTTCGGCACAAGGGTTAGCTCAAGACCATCAGGATGTTCGTCGTTGTTAAGCACACGGATGTCGATGGCTTGTCCTACGCGAACCGTCACCGAATCATCGTTTGCAATGGGCGCTTGAAGCCGGGACGGAGCAGGGATCTCGACAACGGTAATCACGCCGACGGCATCCGCGAGTCCGTTACTGATGCGGTAGTTGAAGCTCACCGGCCCACCATCGAGCGGGGCTTCGAGGCTCACGCGAACGAGTCGCTGTTCCAATATTTCGGCGCGCACGCCGGAGCCAGAAGGAAGGTTCATGATTTCAGTGACGAGGAGAACTCCGCCGGCGGGGTCGACGTCAGTTCCGGCGACATCGATTCGTTCGTTCTGAAGTGTCTGCACAAAGATCGTTTTTGGCACCGTAATCGGTGACGTGTTCGCGTCAGGCGGTGCGACAACGTCGATGCGTACTAATGCCGTGAACGTCAGGTTGCCATCTGTGACCACGTATTCGAGATTGTGGCTGCGAATCTCATCACTCGTGAAGCGGAAGGTTCCGGTCTCGTAACTGGGCAGGACTTGCGCGCCGGTCTTAGCAGGAACGCTATTGAGGCGGATGTTACCGTTGCCACCCCGAACATGACTGAGCGGCGAAACGGTGACTTCTTTACCCGCATATGCGAGCACTACGAAGGGATCGGCCTCGATTGGCACTTCGCCTGGTGGCTTGACCGAAACTGAGATGCTCCCCGAGCTCTCGGCGTCTCCATCAGAGACCACCAGCGTAACAATTTTGAGTTCGCCACCGGCGCCAGAATCAGAGAATACGACGTCGCCGCCCGGCTTGTAACTCACGGCATCGGGAACTGCTACCGATGCGCTCGTCAGATAGAACGGATCGCCGTCGGGATCAACCCAATCCCCAAGAATCTGATCAGTAACGCGGCCGCTCGTTTGTACTGTGAACTTCGTGGCACGCACCTGTTGCGGTGGAGAATTCTCGGAATCCGCCCGGACCTCTACGACAACGTTTGCGGTGGCAGTGCCTCCGCGACCGTCGCTGACTGTGTAGCCAAAGCTAATCTGACCGCTTGCTCCCGGTTCGAGCGTGATTTGAATCTGTTGACGTTCGTTAATGCGGTCGATTCGGCCGATACCGGCGCTAATAGTTGGCAACGCTTCAACGACAAGAACGTCGCCGTTCGCGTCATGGTCGTTTAACAGCACAGGAAGAACAGTTGCGCGCCCTGGCCTAGCTCCGAAGACATCATCGACTGCCACTGGCGGCTGCTGCACTTTGTCGACCTCAGGCTCAAGATCGAGAAGGTTTTGCTCTACTTCAGGTTCTTCCTCGTCAGTAGTGATGAGTTGGTTCCAGTTGTTGATCAATTCGCCGTCGTACTGCACAGCCCACGTGCGGCCGGTGAGTCGGTCGTTGAGAACGGCACGCGTGCCATTGACGGAATACGAAAGCTGCGCATTGGCCTCCATCTCCGCCAATTGCAGCATCACACCATCGCCGGCATCAGTAGGACAGCGTCGCCAATTCTCGCCACTTGTCCAGGCGGCGAATTCACAATCACCAATCCGAAGTGGAGCCGCAGCCAATCCTGACTGGCCGGTGGCCAAGCCCACTGCTGCCGCACCGCTCAGCGGAACGCTCAATACGCCATCGCTATAGCCGACAAGCACACGCTCTCCCCCAACAGACGGGAGCTGGAGAACTGGGCCGTTACCACCGTCGATTAGACCGGTGAGGTCAACGGTTCTGCCATCCATATACAGCAGTTGAGCATCCGCATCGAGGATCGCCCACTGGCCCGCTACCGACGTGATGCTGAGTTCGGCCGTGGTGTCGAGATCGAGGGTGACACTTGACTCCGCGGTGTCAGAGATCGCCGCGTTCACCCGGAACAGCTGACTCGTCGATGGGGAGAACGCGAACAACAGTCCGTTCTCGTCGACGCTCACAATGGCGTCGGCGCCGAGACTCAGCGACGCGGCTGATTCGGCATCAAAGTTGAGAAAATCGTCGTAGGAGCGGATCCATATTTCGCCCGTGCCATGTTCGAGCACAACAACATTGTCGGCTGCAAAGTAGACCTCGGGTTGGTTAGGCGGCAGCGCAACGCTCTCGGCGACCTCCGACAGCGCAGGGTCGACAACATCGATCGCGCTCTCAGAGCGATCGAACAGCAAGACGTTCTCGCCGTGCTGAACAACTTCGAGGTCAGCACTTTGAGCGCCAACCACCGAGTTAATTTCAAGCACTTCCGTGCTCGCACGGCCAATTGCCTGCTGTTGGTTGTTCGCAACCCACACTGCGCCGTCGGCAAGGTCAACTCGCTGAGCTGTATACCCCGTCGACACAACTGCGACCGTCGCTATCAGTGCGACGATCGCCGAGGTACTCACCGCGCCAACAACAGTTGAACGACGCGCCCCACGCCACCCCTTAGCCACAGCCACGACCAGAGTTACCTATCGTCATGGCAGCACCGCACACTTCTGAGCGCTCGATGGTCCCGATTTGCCGTCGCGCGTGACCGTCACTGAAATGCACACGTTCTCGCCTGATTCCGCGTCGACCACGAAATTGGGTTCACGTTGCTGCACCGGCGGTTGTCCGTCGGTCGTGGTGATCTGGTACGAGTCTGCCGCTTCGAGTCCTGGGTCAGCCCACCTGAATTCCACGACATCGCTGGACACAGTTGCCCCAATGTCACTAACCGTAGGAATTCCGCTTGACCGTGATTGCAATTGCGCGAAGGTCACTGTCGCTCCGAGAACCACAATCAGTGCGGCGACGACCACACCCACCCAGGCGACCAACTGCATACCGTTGCTTCGGGGAAGTGGGTTTGATCCCGTCTTTCGCCGTGCCTCCTTGCCGTCAACGGCATCGCTATCGAAGGAGCCGAAGCTGTCGTCGATCGCGGCCGGACGACGACGCTTACGACGCTGGGCGGATGAGACTGGCAGAGTTTGACCTGGTCGAACGCGAGTTCGATCCTCGAGCTCTGCAACTGTCGCGAGCGCCCAATCATCCATCGCAACTTCAATGGGAGTTTGGGAAAGACCGAGCTCAGACTCCACAGCTTGAAGTTCGTGCACCAGCTCTAAGACGCTGCCCTGACGCGATTCTGGCTTGCGCGACATCGCGCGGTTCAGCGCACGTTCCAAACTTTCGGGAACATCGCCGCGGCCCGTAGATCGAGGCTTTGCCCGATTGATTCGCGAAATGAGGTCAGTCGACTTATTCGACTCCCCCTGCACCTCAAATGGTGAGCGGCCGGCCAAGAGCGAGTACACGGTCGCGGCATACGACCACAGTTCAGATTCAATCGTGCCCGCGGTCTCATCCATCAACACTTCGGGGGCAGACCACGGAATGGACATGCCAACTGCTTCAAGATTCTCGGACTCGCTGAGAGTCGCCGCGATGCCAAAGTCTGAGAGCACCGGATGCCCGTAAGCGGTCGTCAGGATGTTCGACGGCTTGATATCGCGGTGCAGTACGCCGGCGCGGTGGGCAGTCTCAATCGCGCTGCCGATCTTGATGGCGATGCGCAGCACCTCTGGCACAGGTAGTCGTTCTGCTCGATAGCGTTGGCTGAGGGTTGAGGAACAGAGTTCCATCACCAAGTAGGGTCGCCCATCTGATGACACGCTCGCCTGGTACACCGTGAGGATCGACGGATGCGCGCTGAGCTGGGCCATAAGGTTCGCTTCGGCCTGAAACATCTGGCGAACCTGATCGTTGACAACCTCGCTCAACATGACCTTGACCGCCACTTGCCGTCGTGGCATGTTCTGTTCATAAAGAAAGACGTCGGCAAAGCCGCCGGAGCCGAGAACGTGAACGTGCGAAAAACCCGGAAGCGCAGGGGGATCAGAGGGCAGTCTTCGAGCCACAGCACACCCCTAACATGTCGACGAGTTCGACCATTCTAAGTGAGCAATTAGCTCAGTATCCGGATTCTGCCCCTTGTCTGGGGCCAGAATGTCTGTCCCCAGTATGGAGGACCGACCGCCTAGTCCACTGTAGGTACTTCTAGCACATCGACGATGATCGCCGTGATGTTGTCTCGACCACCACTATCGAGTGCAGAGTCGATCAAGGTCGAGACCGTCTCGGCCGGGTCACGACGCTCGGCCAGCTGCCGCGAGAGTTCTCCCTCTGGCACCTCCCGAGTGAGCCCATCAGAACAGATCAGTAACCGTTGTCCGCGCTGAATCGGCACCATCCAAAAGTCTGGCGAAGGTGCCGCGTTGAATCCGATGGCGCGCGTGATGATGTTGGCATCAGGATGATCGTCAGCTTCGTCGCGCGAGATAAGACCCGCATCCACGAGGTCTTGCACGACAGAGTGGTCACGAGTTATTTGGGTAAGAGCATCGCCCTCAAACGAATAGACACGGCTATCGCCCACGTTGAACACGGCGAAGCTTGCCGATTCGTGGTGCTCGGTAATTATGGCGCCGGTGACTGTGGTGCCGACTCCAAGTTCGCTGTCTTGGGCGATCAAGCCGATATAGTCCGTCGCTCGCTCGAGCGCACGTTCAACGGCACGGGCAGGCAAGAAGTCGCCCGTGATGGCATCGTCGAGTCGTTCGACGACGGCGGCACTAGCGAGATCACCCGCAGAATGTCCGCCCATACCGTCAGCGACGGCGAACATGGGTGATCGAGCGACATAGCTGTCCTCGTTTGCGGCACGCCGATGGCCAGTGTGCGTGCCTGCAGCCCAAGCAAATGTAAATGTCTGGTCTTCTCGCCCTGGCAATGCGATGGTGTGGCCCGAGTTGTTGCCGCCGATTTCTGTCACGGCTACCTTCCTGCGTGATTTACTCCAGACGCCGCCGGGGCAGAATCCGAATAATGTTTCCGTCTCCAATATCCACTAGCGTGCCAGCAGATACGACTACCGACTCACCCTGCCGGAGTTTTCTCGCAGCATTTCCCGGTACTTGAACAACCGAACCATTGGTAGAGCGAAGATCTGTCACGATAACCGAAGCACCGAGCTGACGTATTTCGATATGGGTTTCCGACACTTCCCTAGTCGGTGAATTGACCGCAATAAGCCGCGGCCCCACTCCCCTAACGATGCGGGGTGGGCGTGGGTCCCGCCCGAAGACACAGGGGTATTCAAGGTTGTGGGTGCCGGCGGCGCCATCCAATTGCACCCGGTAATGAAGCGCTGAGGTCTCAGCTGAGTTTGCCGGAGCAGGGCGCGACTGAGTCACTGGTTGGGCGCTCACTTGCGTCGGCATGCGAGACGACGGCTGAGCAGACGATTTGCTGCGAGCAGCGGCAGGGCGCGCGAACGGTTGCACTGCGGCCGGCCGCTTTCTCGACGCAAGAATAATCGTGTCTTCGAGGTCAGGCTCAGTCGGCTGCACGCTGGGGCGTTGGCCCGCGGTAATCGTATCGTCGAAGTCTTGCTTCACGCCGCAAGTTTAGGCACGCTTGACGATTTCTCGCGGGAGAACGTCACGCTTGTCCGATAAAACTCATTACGTGTTTGATGCGGGTGTAGTCCTCAAAGCCGTAACTTGAAAGGTCTTTTCCATAGCCGGAGTGTTTGAAGCCACCGTGGGGCATCTCGGCAACAATCGGAATATGGGTGTTGATCCACACGCATCCGAAGTCCAAATGTTTGGCGAAGCGCATAGCGCGGCCATGATCTCGAGTCCAGACACTTGAGGCTAGGCCGTAGTCCACGCCGTTCGCCCACTCGAGTGCCTGCGTCTCATCTCTGAACTTCTGCACAGTGATGACCGGCCCGAAAATTTCGTTCTGCACTGCCGAGTCATTTTGCTGGAGCCCCGAGATAATGGTCGCCTCATAGAAGTAACCTCGCTGACCTTGGCGTTGGCCGCCCAGTTCAATCTGCGCGTGCGACGGCAGTTCGTCAACGACGCGCGAAACCTGGGCGAGTTGGTTGGCATTGTTCACGGCGCCGAAGTACACGTCTTCGTCTGGCGCACCGGTCTTTGCATTCGCCCGAGTCCAGGTCACCAGTTCGGCGACAAACTCATCATGCACGTCCTCATGCACAATCACGCGCGTTGCCGCCGTGCAGTCCTGCCCCGCATTGAAGTAGCCGGCCGCGCCGATTCCCGCAACAGCCGCCGCGATGTCAGCATCGTTGAATACCACCACCGGCGCCTTGCCGCCCAGTTCCAAATGAACTCGTTTGAGATCGACGGATGCCGCCTTAGCAACTTCCATACCGGCACGCACCGAGCCAGTGATTGACACCATCTGCGGTGTTTTGTGGTCGATCATGAGCCCACCAGTCGTTCGATCTCCTGTGAGCACATTGAATACACCAGCGGGCAGGAACTCGGCGGCGACTTCTGCGAACAACAGCGTTGACGATGGTGTCGTATCACTCGGCTTGAGCACCGTCGTGTTTCCCGCGGCGATCGCCGGCGCAACCTTCCACACCGCCATGTTGAGCGGGTAGTTCCACGGTGCAACCTGACCGATGACCCCGATCGGCTCCCGACGGATCGACGAGGTGTGGTCTTTCATGTACTCGCCAGAGGCCATCCCCGAAAGGTGGCGGGCTTCCCCGGCAAAGAATCGAATCTGGTCGACCGACAACAGAATCTCATCGGCCACCAGACTCGCGCGGGGCTTGCCAGTATCTTTCGATTCCAGATCGGCGAATTCATCTGCGCGTGCTTCCATCGCGTCAGCGATCCGGAACAGGGCGAGCTGGCGTTCTGCCGGAGTGGTCTCGCCCCACGTCTCGAACGCTGTGGCAGCCGCGCCATAGGCGGCGTCGACATCAACGGATGAGGACACCGGTGATGCCGCGTAGCTCTCCTCAGTTGCAGGGTCGACCACATCGAAACTGTTCTCAGTGCGGGCGGCAACGTATTCGCCGTTGATAAAGTTTTGGATCTCAGAAGCGCTCATGCCACCAAGATACCGACCACGCCGTCAAGAATCCACTGTTGAACTGATGATTTCCGCTGTGAAATCACTATTTTGATACGGAATCGCTTGCAGAAGACTGATTCAACTGACAAAATCGACCCATGAGCACCCCTTCGCGCAGTTCCGCAGTAAAACCTGCGAATATCGATGACGTCTCAAAAGCGATCATCGAACAATTGCAAAACGACGGACGCCGCTCCTACGCCGAAATCGGCAAAGCGGTCGGGCTCAGCGAAGCTGCGGTGCGACAGCGCGTTCAAAAGCTTACCGACTCCGGGGTCATGCAGGTTGTCGCCGTCACCGACCCCATGCAGTTGGGCTTTTTTCGGCAAGCCATGATCGGCATCCAGGTGTCGGGCGACGCCGCCGCAGTTGCTGAAAAGATCGGCAAACTCCCGGCGGTCGACTACCTGGTACTCACGGCCGGCAGCTTCGACCTCCTCGTTGAGGTCGTCTGTGAAAACGACGATGACCTCATCGATCTCCTCAACCGCGACATCCGTGGCATCGAAGGCGTTCGCTCTACAGAAACCTTCGTGTACCTGCGACTCCACAAGCAGTTCTATAACTGGGGCACACGCTAAACCTCGTTTCCATCCCAATCAAGAAAGTATCTGCCATGCCAGAGTTCGACGAAGCCGATCTGCAGCAAAAAGCAAAAGATCACCTGTGGATGCACTTTTCTCGCCAGTCGGTGATGGAAGACGGTCACGGCGTGCCCATTATTGTGCGCGGCGAGGGCCACCACATTTATGACAGCAAGGGCAAGAAGTACTTCGACGGCCTGAGTGGGCTTTTCGTCGTCAATGCTGGTCACGGCCGCAAACGCCTAGCCGAAGTTGCCGCTAAGCAGGCTGAAGAACTCGCGTTCTTCCCACTCTGGTCTTACGCGCATCCGAAAGCCATCGAGTTGGCTGACCGTTTAGCCGGTTATGCCCCCGGTGATTTGAATCGCGTCTTCTTCTCGACCGGTGGCGGCGAGGCCGTCGAGACAGCGTTCAAGCTGGCAAAGCAGTATTGGAAACTTCAGGGGCGTCACACTAAGCACAAGGTGATTTCTCGTGCAGTGGCCTATCACGGCACTCCTCAGGGTGCGTTGGCGATCACGGGCATCCCCGGAATGAAGGAGATGTTCGAACCTCTCGTTCCTGGCGGATTCCGGGTGCCCAATACCAACTACTACCGCGCAGAAGAAATGGGTTTCCACGGAACCGAAGAAGAGTTCGGACTGTGGGCGGCAAACCGCATCGAAGAGATGATTCAGTTCGAGGGTCCTGAAACTGTGGCCGCCGTGTTCTTGGAGCCGGTACAGAACTCGGGTGGATGCTTCCCGCCACCGCCCGGGTACTTCCAGCGCGTGCGCGAGATCTGCGATGAGTATGACGTGCTGCTCGTGAGCGACGAAGTGATCTGCGCGTTCGGCCGCCTTGGTCACATGTTTGCCTGTGACGCCTACGACTACATTCCGGACATGATCACGTGCGCCAAGGGTCTGACGAGCGGCTATTCCCCCATGGGGGCGACGATCGTCTCAGATCGAATCTACGAGCCCTTCAAACATGACACCACGACGTTCTATCACGGGTACACGTTCGGTGGTCATCCGGTATCAGCTGCTGTTGCGCTCGAGAACCTCGACATCTTCGAAGAGGAGAAGATCAACGAGCACGTTCGCGAAAATTCACCGAAGTTCCGCGCTGCACTTGAGCGCTTGCTTGACCTGCCGATCGTCGGCGATGTTCGTGGCGATGGCTACTTCTTCGGTATTGAGTTGGTCAAAAACAAGGCGACGAAGGAAACCTTCAACGAGGATGAATCGGAGCGACTGCTGCGCGGCTTCCTTTCCAAGGCTCTCTACGATGCTGGGCTGTATTGTCGTGCGGATGATCGGGGCGATCCTGTGATTCAGCTGGCACCGCCATTGACGATCGGGCCGGCTGAGTTTGACGAGATAGAATCGATCCTGCGTTCGGTGCTGACCGAAGCATGGAGCCGCCTCTAGAACCGCAGCAGGTTCGCCCTCTTACCCGCGGCTCAGTTAGAGTAGTTTCGTGAGTACTGAGGATAATTCGCCGATACTGCGCGAGCGTGATCGCCGATCTCCCATGACGGTGTCGCGCGCCGTTGCGATTGCGTTTGCGCTCCTACTCAACGGTGCGGTACTTTTTTCCGGAGTATGGGCGCTCACCAACCAGCAGCTCATCGCCGATCAGTTCACTGTCTGGCAATTCGAACCTTCAGCGAGCGTGCAGCAGTACGTCACCTCATCAGACATGTCCGATGAGGGCAAGTTCTTGTTCTACGCAAGCCAACCAACGATTCAGTCAAACCCCACCTTCAACAACACCTGCTCAAACGTCGAAGAAGACTTCGGAGTGCTTGGCTGTTACTTCCCCAGCGAAAAATCGATCTATCTCTTTGACGTAACGGATGATCGTCTCGCCGGCATCGAAGAGGTCGTCGCCGCGCACGAAATGCTGCACGCCGCGTGGGACCGAACCTCCGCCGACGAACGGGCGCGACTGGCTCCGCTGTTGGAAGCCGCAGCGGAACGCATGAAGGACGATCCGGAGTTTGCCACGACGCTCGAGTTCTATGCAAAGACTGAGCCTGGCGAGCGCTCCAACGAACTGCACTCGATTATTGGAACTGAGTTCTCAGACCTCAGCCCCGAGCTTGAAGAGCACTACGCCGAGTACTTTACCGACCGTTCCGTGGTGGTAGCCCTACACGAGAAGTCAAACGCCGTCTTCACCGCGCAGCAAGACGCCAGCAAGAAGCTCGTCGAGGAGCTCGATGCTCTGCGCGCGAGCATCGATGACGACTACGACTCCTACAACGCGGGATATGACGGCCTCAATCGCGATATCGATGACTTCAACGCCCGCGCTGACAATGGTGACTTTAGCTCCTCGGAACAGTTCAACTATGAGCGCGCATCGCTCATTGATCGTCAGAACTCGTTGAACAACCTGTACGACGCTATCGAGGCAAATGTAGCCACCTACGACGACATGGTGACTCAACTCGAGGCGCTCAACGCCACCATCAGCGACCTCAACAAGAGCATTAATATCGAACCGCGTAACGATGAGGAACTCTAAGACTCGTCCTCAACATGAGCGCATCGAGACCTCTGCATCGCGATGTCCGAAAATAGCCAGCGGAACATCTAGAGTCAGGATTACGCTCGAACCATGCAATCAGGCAATACACTCCACGATGAGTCCCCCTACTTGCGCCGTCTGCTGTCTCCGATTGGGCGCATCGAACTAACCAGCGATGGCGAAAGCGTTACCGGTCTTGCTATTGAAAACACGGGCACGCTACCTCGTGACAACGAAGACGAGCACTCGTGTGCCGTACTCGACGATGCTGCAGCACAGCTCACCGAGTACTTCGCCGGAACACGGCGTTCATTTGAGTTGCCGCTCTCAGCAGCAGGCACCGAGTTTCAGCGTTCCGTGTGGCACGAACTCAATCAGCTGCCCTTCGGTTCGGCGGTGTCCTACGCCGATATTGGTCGCGCAACCGGTCGTCCGACCGCGGGCCGAGCAGTGGGAGGCGCCGTTGGTGCGAACCCAATCCCGATCATCGTTCCGTGCCACCGCGTGCTCGCGTCCAACCAGCGCATCACCGGGTATAGCGGTGGTGACGGCATTCCCACTAAAGTCTGGCTGCTCGAGCACGAGGGAATCACTCACCGATGAGTGATCGCGAGTCGATTCTCGTCGGCCCTGATGGCCGCGGACGCTGTGGCTGGGTTGGTGACGATGAGCTCTACCGCAAATACCACGATGAAGAGTGGGGCACTCCCCTGCGCGGCGACCACAAGCTGTTTGAAAAGATCATGCTCGAGGCCTTTCAAGCCGGGCTTTCGTGGATCACCATCCTGCGGCGACGCGAGGGGTTGCGTGACGCGTTCGACCAGTTCGATCCTGCTGCGATTGCGAACTACACCGATATAGACGTGACACGCTTGCTCGGCGATGCCCGCATCATCCGCAACCGCCTCAAAGTTTCAGCAGCCATCACGAATGCGCAAGCAACACGAGAACTTACGCGCGAGGCACCAGGGGCGCTAGACGCGTTGCTGTGGCAGTTCGCTCCCACGCCTCGGGCGCAGCGGTTGACTTCGCTTGCTGACGTGCCTGCTGTTACTTCCGAGTCAACGGCAATGAGCAAGGCGCTCAAGGCTCACGGGTTCCGATTCGTGGGCCCCACGACCATGTATGCCCTCATGCAGTCCGCGGGGATGGTCGACGACCACATCCAGGGTTGCTGGCGAGCGGCTTACACGCCGACGTGAGGCACGACGAGATCAAGTTCTCCTGTAGCGCCGTGCTCAAGCTGGAATCCAGCACCTCGCGACCACGCGATTAGCGACTCGACTGTTGAGTGATTGATTCCCGAACTGATGAGTGCCCGCGAAAAGACGCCCTTCGATTTCTTGTTGAAGTGGCTCAGCGCCACGCGCTTTCCCTCGGGTCCCTCAGTGACGATCCGGAGATAGACACTGTTCGGTGACGCCGCCCCCAATTGTGCGTAGGCCTCGGAGCGAAGATCCAGTTGCAATCCCTCAACGGCGCGCAACGCTTCGGTGACCGACCTGCGCCAGTGTGATTTGAGCGTCAGCCCAGGAAGCCGCGTGTTGTGGGATAGCCGGTAAGCCGGAATCGGGTCTCCAGCCCCCACGGGCCCGAAGAGTGCCGAATGCACCACCACCGTTTCGTGGGCGAACGAACGCTCCGATGGCGTCATGCTGCCTGCATCGAGTCCGTCGAAGAGCACGCCGGTGTAGCGTTCGAGCGCAGGCATGACTGGCGCAGTCTTGAAGGAACGGTTGCGCTCCACCTCAAACTGCTGTTTGACACTGAGCCCTAATGCACGTCGTGCAGCGTCGGAATCGCCAGTGAGTTCTGTCAGCCGTACGGCAACCGACTGTCGCCGCTCGGTGAGTTCAGGAAAAGACAACTGCGACCAGTCGAGCGTCGAGCCTCGGACTCCCCCATCACGCTTTGTTTCAGAGGGGGGAAGGAGAACGATCACGCGTCAAGAAAGGCAACGGCGCGTTCAACATTGACGCCAATCGCGCCGGCAGAGTCGAGCGTGATCCGCGCAACGGCGCCGCTTGCTCCAGTCCACGGTGAGTACTCATCCAAGTTATGTTCCACCGCGTTGAGTGCGGCCGCACCTGTCAGTTCACGTTTCGCAGCGCGCTCGACGAGCCGAGCTTTGTGTTCTTCTCTGTCTGAGCACACAATTTCGATAAACCGCACGCCTGACCCTGTGCGCTCCGCCAGATTTACCCACTGCTCACGGGCCGGGTCCACAGCGTTCACGGCGTCGATGATGATGTCCCGATCGTGCATGAGCACCGATTCAGCAAGCGCTTCGGCCACCAAATAGGCGGCCAGACCGGTCGGTTGGCCGGCGCTGATTCCTGCTTGTAAAATCGCAGTCTCAATCTGATCAACCGACAACACGGTGATCTTGCGCCGGGCACCGACGACCTCTGCGAGAGTCGACTTTCCGGCGCCCGGCAAGCCGGCCATAGCAATCAGCATGAGAGAAAACTAGACCAGTTCTGCGGAACTTGCCACGACTGTTACCGTGTTGTTCTCCACTGAGAGGAATCCGTTGTCTGCATTCGCGGTGATCTGAGAACCATCGGCGGCGGTCACACGAACTTCGCCCTTTGCCAGAATCGCTAGGAGCGGTTCGTGGCCGGGCAAAATTCCGATTTCGCCTTCGGTGGTCCGCGCAATGAGCTGGCTCGCCTCTCCCGACCATAGTTCCTGGTCGGCAGAGACGACGCTCACCTTGAGAACGGCCATTGTTAGGAGTTCTCTTTCTGAATCTTTGCCCACTGCTCTTCGACATCGTTGATACCACCGACGTTGAAGAACGCCTGCTCTGCAACGTGGTCGAACTCGCCCTTGACGATCGCGTCAAACGACTCGATGGTCTCCTTGAGCGGAACGGTCGAACCGTCAACACCAGTGAACTTCTTCGCCATGTAGGTATTTTGCGAAAGGAACTGCTGGATGCGGCGTGCACGCGAAACGGTGATCTTGTCTTCCTCAGAAAGCTCGTCAACACCAAGAATCGCGATGATTTCCTGGAGTTCCTTGTTCTTCTGAAGAATCTTTTTCACGTTCGTCGCGACACGGTAGTGGTCATCACCTATGTACCGGGGGTCGAGGATACGACTCGTTGAGGTGAGCGGATCAACGGCGGGGTACAGGCCCTTCGACGCGATTTCACGGCTGAGCTCAGTCGTGGCGTCGAGGTGCGCGAAGGTCGTTGCCGGAGCCGGGTCGGTGTAGTCGTCAGCCGGAACATAAATTGCCTGAAGCGACGTGATCGAGTGACCACGCGTCGAGGTGATGCGCTCCTGAAGGATACCCATCTCATCGGCGAGGTTCGGCTGGTAACCCACGGCCGAAGGCATACGACCCAGAAGAGTCGAAACCTCGGAACCGGCCTGCGTGAAGCGGAAAATGTTGTCGATGAAGAGCAACACGTCTTGCTTCTGAACGTCACGGAAGTACTCAGCCATGGTGAGAGCCGAGAGCGCAACGCGGAGACGCGTTCCTGGCGGCTCATCCATCTGGCCGAAGACTAGAGCGGTCTTCTCGAAGACGCCTGCTTCATCCATCTCGGCAATGAGGTCGTTACCTTCACGGGTACGCTCACCAACACCGGCGAATACGGAAACTCCACCGTGGTCCTGAGCCACACGCTGGATCATTTCCTGGATCAGAACGGTCTTACCGACACCGGCACCGCCGAACAGGCCAATCTTTCCACCCTGTACGTACGGGGTGAGAAGGTCGATGACCTTGATGCCGGTCTCGAAGAGTTCCGTCTTCGACTCGAGCTGGTCGAATGCCGGGGGCTTGCGATGGATGGGCCAGCGCTCAGTGATCTCAACGGTCTCGCCGTTGACCTTGCCGTCTTCATCCGCGTTGAGGATGTCGCCGGTTACGTTGAAGACTTTCCCCTTGGTGACGTCACCAACGGGAACCGTGATCTGCTCGCCAGTGTCGCGAACTTCTTGGCCACGAACGAGCCCGTCAGTCGGCTTGAGCGCGATGGCACGAACTACGTCGTCGCCGAGGTGCTGCGCAACCTCAAGCGTGATCTCAGCGGTCACGCCACCAATGGTGACGTTGGTCTTGAGAGCGTTGTAGATCCCGGGGATCGAATCGTGCGGGAATTCAACGTCCACAACGGGACCGATTACTCGCGAGATGCGACCAATACCGGCAACAGTTGCGGCAGCAACCGTCTTGGCAGCAACCGTCTTGGCTGGCGCCTTCTTGGCTGGTGTCTTTTTGGCTGGGGCCTTCTTGGCCGGGGCTTTTTCAGTCATGGCTTCCCTATCTATGGTTCTTACTTAGCCGAGCTGAGGGCGTCCGCGCCGCCCACGATCTCGGAAATCTGCTGGGTGATCTCCGACTGACGCGCGTTGTTTGCTAGGCGCGTGTAGTCATTGATGAGCTTGTCTGCGTTGTCGCTTGCCGACTTCATTGCCTTCTGCGTTGCAGCGTGCTTTGCAGCAGCAGACTGAAGCATGGCGTTGAAGATGCGGCTCTCGATGTAGACAGGCAGCAAAGCGTCGAGCACCTTGTCTACCTCTGGTTCGAATTCGTAGAGCGGAAGGATGTCGTTTTCGTCGGGTGCTTCAACACCTTCAACGATCTCCAGCGGGAGAAGACGCACAACCTCGGGAACCTGCAGAAGCATGCTCACTAAGCGGTTGTAGACGATGTGAATCTCGTCGACTCCGCCTTCGCTTGCGGGCTGCAAGAACTTGCCCACTACGGCGTCGCCAATTTCCTTAGCAATTTCGAATGCGGGCGAATCGGTTCCGCCGGTCCAAATCTGCTCAGCATCACGCTTGCGGAAGGCGAAATACGCTGCGGCCTTGCGACCGACGAGGTAATAAACAACCTCTTTACCTTCGCGTTCAAGCCGAGCTGCGAGTTCGCCAGCCTCGCGAAGAACGTTCGTGTTGAACGCTCCCGCGAGTCCTCGGTCACTCGAGAAAATGACTACCGCTGCGCGGTCGACAGTCTCTGGCTCAGTTGTCAGCACGTGATCGACGTTTGAGAAAGTCGCCACCGCCGAAACAGCACGCGTGACCGCACGTGAGTACGGACCCGATGCAGCTACCCGCTGTTTCGCCTTTTGAATGCGCGACGCGGAGATCAGCTCCATCGCGCGTGTGATCTTCTTGGTCGTCTTGGCAGAACTAATTTTCTGCCGGTAGACCCGAAGTTGCGCTCCCATAGCTATCTAACTTTCTCTGTCGTGTTGGTCGATGATCACTGGTTCGCTTATTATTGGTGCAGAGCTCAGCGCTTCTGCTTGACGATCTTCTCTTGAGCGATGTCTTCTTCAGCGATCTCTTCGAACTGTTCGGATCCGACGGAGTTGAGTGACTTGCCCTCACCCGTCTGGAAGCCCAGCTTGAACTCTTCGACTGCAGCATCCATGTCAGCGATTAGCTGGTCGTCGAGTGCCTTCTTCTCGCGAAGGGTGTCGAGCACCTTGGTGTTGCGAGCGAGGTAGTCGTGCAGTTCGCTCTCAAAACGAAGAATGTCTTCCACCGGAACCTCGTCGAGCTTGCCGTTGGTGCCTGCCCAGATCGATACGACCTGGTTCTCGACAGGGAACGGCGAGTACTGCGGCTGGCGAAGCAGCTCGGTGAGGCGGGCGCCTCGCGCAAGCTGGCGACGGCTTGTCGGGTCAAGGTCGGATGCGAACATCGCGAATGCTTCGAGCGAGCGGTACTGAGCAAGCTCAAGCTTCAGCGTTCCCGACACCTTCTTGATCGATTTGACCTGGGCGTCACCACCAACACGCGATACCGAGATACCCACGTCAACAGCGGGGCGCTGGTTGGCGTTGAAGAGGTCGGACTGCAGGAAGATCTGGCCGTCGGTGATAGAGATCACGTTGGTCGGGATGTAGGCAGCAACGTCGTTTGCCTTGGTCTCGATGATGGGAAGGCCCGTCATCGATCCGGCACCGAGCTCGTCGGAAAGCTTGGCACAACGTTCGAGCAGACGGGAGTGCAGGTAGAACACGTCACCGGGGTATGCCTCACGTCCTGGCGGACGGCGAAGCAGCAGTGATACAGCGCGGTAGGCCTCAGCCTGCTTGGAGAGGTCGTCGAAGATAATGAGTACGTGCTTGCCGCCGTACATCCAGTGCTGGCCAATGGCCGAACCGGTGTAGGGGGCGAGGTACTTGAAACCTGCGGGGTCGGATGCGGGGGCAGCCACGATAGTGGTGTATTCCATGGCGCCGGCCTCTTCGAGTGCGCCCTTGACGGCAGCAATCGTTGAGCCCTTTTGGCCGATAGCAACGTAGATGCAGCGAACCTGCTTCTTCTCGTCGCCCGACTCCCAGTTCTCTTTCTGGTTGATGATGGTGTCAATCGCGATCGCGGTCTTACCGGTCTGGCGGTCCCCAATAATCAGCTGGCGCTGGCCACGGCCGATCGGGATCATGGCGTCGATTGCCTTGATTCCGGTCTGCATGGGCTCGTGGACACTCTGGCGGTCCATCACACCGGGAGCCTGTAGCTCGAGTGCACGACGGCCTTCAGCCTTGATCTCGCCGAGACCATCGATCGGGGCGCCGAGTGGGTCAACCACGCGACCGAGGAAGGCGTCTCCCACGGGGGCAGAAAGTACTTCGCCTGTGCGAGTTACTTCCATGCCCTCGACGATGCCGGCGAACTCGCCGAGGATTACAACACCGATCTCGTCTTCGTCGAGGTTTTGGGCGAGGCCCAAGGTGCCGTCGGCGAAGCGGATGAGTTCGTTGGCCATAACGCCGGGGAGGCCGTCGACGTGCGCGATGCCGTCTGCAGCGTCTACGACGGTGCCGGTCTCGGTTGTCGAAGCTTTGCCAGGCTCGTAGGCCTTGACGAAGTCCTTGAGCGCGTCGCGGATCTCGTCCGGACTAATGCTGAGTTCTGCCATTGTGTTTTCCTATTCCGTGGAAAGGTCTGCTAACTCGCTAGCCCGCGAGTTGGATCCTGAGGTCGTTGAGCTTGGTGGAAACGCTGCCGTCGATGACTTCGTCACCGATTTGAACGCGTACCCCACCGATGAGCGAGGGGTCGAGGCGGACGTTGAGATTGAGTTCACGTCCGTAGTTCTTGGTGAGGCCAGCGCGCAACCGTTCGAGCTGCGCTGCGTGGAGCGGCGTAGCAGTCGTAATTGTTGCGACTGACTGACCCGCTTCGTTGGCTACAATGTCTGCTGCGGTGGAGATCAGTTCCCCAATGCGGCGGCCACGCGGCTGCTGAACGAGTTGGTCGATGATAACGACAGCCTGTTCTGAAGCCTTGCCCTTGAGCAGGTCATGAATCAGCACTGATTTCGACTCAGCCGAGCCGAGTTTGCTGCCAACAGCGAGTTCCAGCTCGGAATCCGAAGAAACCGTGCCGCCGAACGCGAAGAGTTCGCCTTCGATGGCGAGCTTCGCCGGAGCCGACTTTGCAATCGCGCGAATGCCGATCTCCTCGATCCCTGCGAGCAGATCGTCAGCGTTCGACCAGCGAGCGCTGACAACGGCTGACAAAACGGTGCGCGCTGAGGCGCTCAGCGACGAGAAAACCGAACCGACTATTGCGGTCTTGTCTTTCGCAGCGGCGGCAGGATCAGCCAAAGCGGAACGCAACTGGGCAGAACCGCCCAGTACACGCCCTGCTTCGAGCAGCTCTGCGCCAGTGGCCAGAGAGTTCTTGACTGCGACCGATGCCAGAGCATCTTTCGCTGCAACAAGCGCTTCTCTCGTAGCTGATCCCATTACTTCTTCGCCTTCGCCTTCTCTGAAGCCTCAAGGTCAGCCAAGAACTGGTCAACGAGTGCGGAAGACTTCTTGTCGTCGGTCAGGCTCTGCCCGATAACGCCCGATGCGAGGTCGATGGCCATTGAGCCAACCTCGGTGCGGAGCGATACGAGAGCCGCCTGGCGTTCTGCCTCGATCGTGGCTTGGGCGTTCGCAGTAATGCGTGCTGCCTCGATCGATGCCTGCTCTTTGAGCTCGTTGACAATCGCGGTGCCCTCAAGTCGTGCCTGTTCGCGAATCTTCGCGGCCTCAGCACGGCCCTCAGCGAGCTGCGTCTTGTACTGCTCAAGTGCCTCAGCGGCTTCAGCCTGAGCGATCTCAGCCTTCTTGATGCCACCTTCGATCGCCTCGGCGCGAGCATCCAGAGTCTTCGTCAACGCAGGAAGGAACTTCTTCCAGAAGAAGAACAAGATGATAGCGAAGACAACCGCTGACCAAATAATGTCGTAACTCGCAGGAAGGAGCGGGTTAACTACGCCACCCTCTTCTGCGGCAGCCAGTAGTGCGCTATGCATCCCAGCCTCCTCAATCAATTGTTAGTCGTTAGCCGGGGAACGGGATGAATGCAACAGCGATCGCGATGAATGCGAGCGCCTCGGTGAATGCAATACCGAGGAACATCAGACCCGTCAAGCGACCCTGAAGCTCTGGCTGGCGTGCAACCGACTCAACGGTCTTGCCAACAACGATGCCTACACCGATAGCGGGTCCGATGGTTGCAACACCGAATGCGAGGGGTGCAATGTTTCCAGTCACTTCTGCGACGTTCATTTGTGTTTCCTTCCGTGGTTTTCTAATCCAGGCGAGTGCCGGGATCGGTCTAGTGCTCTTCGACCAGCGCGAGCTGAATGTATACGGCAGTCAGGAATGTGAAGACATAAGCCTGAAGTAGCGCAACAATGATTTCGAAGATCGTGAAAATAAAGCCAAAAGCGAGGGTGCCAATGCTGAAGAGCCCAAACAGGCCACCAGCAGTGAACAAGAAGAAGTGCGTTGCCGAGAAGCACAGCACGAGCAGCATGTGGCCCGCGATCATGTTCATGAGCAGACGCAGGGCGAGAGTTACCGGGCGAAGGACAAACGTGGAAACAAACTCAATCGGGGTAACGATGAAGTACAACGGCCACGGCACCCCTGCAGGGAACAGCGAGACCTTGAAAAAGTTCATTCCCTGCTTCTTAATGCCGGCGTAGATGAAGGCCACGTACGCGACGATTGCGAGCACTAAAGGAACACCAATTACTGACGTGCCAGCGATATTGAGTCCCGGAACAATTCCGGTGATATTCATCGCAAGAACCATGAAGAACATGGTGGCCAGCAGCGGCATAAACCGCTTGCCCTCTTCCTTGCCCAGAGCGCCGTCAGCGATGTTCGACTGAACGAAGCCGACGGACATTTCGAGCAAGCTCTGACCCCGACCCGGAATCATGCGCATGCGGCGGGTGCCGAGCCAGAACAGAAGGATCAGAACGGCGACCGCAATGAAGCGGACCATCATGACTCGGTTGATCTCGAACGGCGTGCCTACGAAGAGAAAACCTGGTGGGACGAATTCGAGTAGCGATGGGCCTGTAAAGCCCCCGTCGCCGGATCCGTCATCGGTGGCAAAGGGCGCTAGAAGCGCGAGAGCGTTATATAACAGCGCTGTCTCCAGAATCGGGGCGTGGAATTACGCGGCGATGGAAGTGGGGGGTTGAACGGGTAAAAGTCTATCAAGAGATTTGGGTTCACGACGAATCTGCGGGCGAATCCGACAGATTAGTTTGACGTCGAGATATCTTCACCTGGTAATTGCACGCCGGGGACGTAGCTTTCCCGCGCTCGCACAAATGCGAGCACGTCAACGACGAGGCTGCCTATGACTGCTGCGAGGATCGCAAAGAAGAACACGAGGGGTTCCAGGAACGGCTGACCTCGCAAAAGAACCAAGATCGCGATGAAGACAATGAACTTGAGCAGCCACGCGCCAAGCACGATTCCGAAGAACAACGTGCTCGAGGGATCGCCGTTTGTCGCACGCGACGCGAGCACAATGCTGCCAGCGGTGAACCCCATGAACAGCGCAGTAAGACCGGCTCCGATGAGTGCGCTCACCAACCCGGAGCTGCCTGCGACGAGGAACCCAATAAGTGACCCAACGACAGCAATGGTGACAGTCAGTATTGCGCCATAGGCGAGTGCACGGCCGAGGATGGCGGAAGACTTCATACGGTGGGTTCCTTTGAGTGTGGCGTTGGCGATGTGTCGGTGGATGCGGCATCCAAACCGTCGTAGCGTGCGTCGTTAGTGGGAGTTTCGGGCATGTCACCGCGACGCTGAGCTGCAGCTTCGCGCGCTTTGCGTCGGCTGAGCGGAGCCAGAGTGATAGCAGCGCAGATAGCGAGGCCGGCCACAAACAGGAGGGCGGCCCAGCGCCAGGGCACAAACGTGAAGGCGAGAACGCCAACGGAAGCCACAAACGTCCAGCTGTAGAGGATGAGTACGGCGTGCAGGTGCGAGTGCCCCATGTCGAGCAGACGGTGATGCAGGTGCTTGCGGTCGGCAGAGAATGGCGATTTGCCAGCACGGAGACGGCGAATCATGGCGAGCCCGAAATCGAGCAGCGGAATAACCAGAACCGCGATGGGTAGCAAGATGGGGATGAAAGCCGGCAAGAAATCAAGGGTGAACTTGTCTGGCTGGGTGAGGTATCCGGTAGGAACTTGGCCGGTAACCGCGATCGCTGATGCCGCCATCAGGAGCCCAACCAGCAGGGCTCCGGCGTCGCCCATAAACATCTTTGCCGGGTGGAAGTTGATGGGCAGGAAGCCTACGCAGGCGCCGATAAGGATCGCGGTGGTCAGCGAAGCCAAGTTGAAGTACTCGGTCTGGGCTTGTGACTGCAGGAGGTAGGCGTAGATAAAAAAGACACCGTTGGCAATCACGGCGACGCCAGCCACGAGGCCGTCAAGGCCATCAATGAAGTTCACCGCATTCATCACCAAAACGATCGCGAAGATCGTGATGATGAGCGAGACATAGGGCGAAACGATGGTTTGGCCACCGATTGGCAGCGTCGACAGCTGCACGCCCTGCCACGCGAGCACGCCAGCGGCGATTATCTGGCCGGCGAGCTTAGTTAGCCAGTCGAGATCCCAGATGTCATCGGCGACGCCGATAATCACGATAATCAGTGCGGCGCCAAGTAACCCGAAAACTTTGCCAGGCTCATTAAAGATGAGCGAGAAATTGCCAAGGGTTGAGGCAACCGCGAACGCCACAACGACGCCCAAAAACATCGCAACACCGCCGAGGCGAGGCGTGGGCCGTGTGTGCACGTCGCGCTGGCGAACCTTGGGGTACAGCCGGTATTTAAGGCTCAACTTGAGCACCAGCAGGGCCAGCGCATAGGTAACGATCGCCGCAATGCCCGAAATGAGCAGATAGAAAATTATTCGCATCGATCGGCCCCGATCAGATCGCGAATGGCGCTGGCCGAGATGACGCCCTCACGCACAATGCGCAGTTTGCCTCCCTCGGTGAGCAAACCCGTGGCATCAACGATGGTTGACGCCAGTTCCCCGCCTTCGCCGTCATCGAGGTACACCGAGACTGAGTCGCCAAGCATTTCTTGGGCTTGCGCTGCAGATCGTGCTGCAGGAAGGCCGGTGCTGTTGGCGCTCGAGACCGCAAGCGGGCCCGTCTCAGACAGAAGCTCAAGAGCAATGCGGCTCGACGGCATCCGCAAAGCAACAGTGCCGTGGGTCTCCCCCAGGTCCCAGCTCAGCGAAGGCTGCGCGGGCAAAATAATGGTGAGGCCTCCTGGCCAGAATTCGGCGACGAGAGTGCGCACCTCATCAGGAACTTCAGCCGCAAGGGCGTCGAGAGTCGGGATGCCCGGAATCAGCACCGGCGGAGGCGACTGGCGTGTGCGCCCCTTGGCATCGATGAGCTTCTGCACAGCCTCAGGCTGGAAGGCATCGGCCGCAACACCGTAGACGGTGTCAGTGGGGATGACAACGAGATCGCCGCGGCCAATAGCAACGCGTGCGAGCCGCATGCCGGTGAGGAGCTGAGCGTCGTCTGCGCAATCGTAAAGGTCATCCATGTCCCCAACATGGTACCGGTCTAAACAGTGAAAGACTGGACACGACAAACAGAGAGCGATGGCCGACAATGACGCTGCTTTTCATCTTTGACATGGATGACGTGCTCTATGAGTACGACTGGCGTGCGCGAATGGCCGCCATGAGCGAGCTGACCGGCCTCAGCTTTCTCGAACTGCGTCGCCTCTGGTGGCACGATGAAGGCGAATTCGGTGCGGAAGCAGGCCTCTACCAAACCGGCGAAGAGTACTTGGCCGCATTTGAGCTAGCGATCGGTCAGTCGGTGGATGTCGCCCGTTGGGTCGAGATCAGAGCCGCAGCAATGACAGTGTGGCCCGATTCAATCGCAGCGGCCCAACGCGCCTCTGAGCTGGGTCAGGCAACCCTGCTGACCAACAATGGCGCCCTCCTTGGCGACCATTTGCCTACGCTCGCGCCAGAACTTGTCGAGATTTTCGGGGATCACTTGCGCACCTCAAGCCACTACGGAGCACGCAAACCCAGCCCTGAAGTCTACGAGCGCACGCTTGAGGCCTACGGTGTCGACGCCCACAACGCATTCTTTGTTGATGACATGCAGGAGAACGTGGCCGGCGCACAACGCCTCGGAATCACGAGCCACCAGTTTGTCGACTGTGCTGGAATGCATCGAGCGATCGAAGAGTTCGCTGAAGCACGCGGGTAACTCAGTGTGGCAGCTCGGCCGCGACCCAGCTTGCCGCCGCAGCGAAAGACCTACAGCAGTGCGGTAGTTGCTCGGTCGCGACCGAGGAGATCCTTGTGGTGAGCTACGGCATACCAGCCGTCCGCCGTGAGCAGCGCGGCAAGTGCCGCGGCCTGTTCTTCGCCGTGCTCGAGCACGAGAGTGCCGCCCTGGTGAAGCAGACGCTTCGCCGTTGTTGACACGCGGCGTACGACATCCATGCCGTCTTCTCCGCCGTATAGCGCGAGGGCAGGGTCGTGGAGTTGAACCTCGATGTCGCGCGGGATCGCGGCCGCAGGAATGTAGGGCGGGTTGGAGATAACGACGTCAACGGTTCCGTCGAGCTCGACGAACGCACCGCCGAGGTCGGCATTAATGAGGGTCGCGTTCTGAGAGCCGTAGCGGCGAAAGTTCTCGCTCGTATATGGCATTGCCTCGGCCGACAGCTCTACAGCGTAGATGCGCGAACGCGGAACTTCGGTGGCCATTGAGAGCGCGATCGCACCACTACCGGTGCCAAGATCGACACCAATCGGCTCAGGGGTTGCGCTTGCATTGAGCGCGTCGATGGCGAACTGCACGACTATTTCGGTTTCAGGGCGAGGCACGAAAACACCGGGCCCCACACGCAGCTCGAGATTGCGGAACGGTGCAATACCGGTGATGTGCTGCAGTGGCTCGCGAGCGGCACGGCGCGCAAACAGCTCACGAACTGTCGCCTCCAGCGAAGCAGGCACGGTCGCACCGGTGACGGCGCGCACGCGAAGCTCGCCCCGACTCAGCTCAAGAACATGGGCGACCAGCAACTCGGCGTCGACAGCCGGGCTCGGTACTCCCCCTGCAGCCAACAGTTCAGTGCCGCTGCCAAGAAGGTCAGCGACACTGATGTTGTGCTCGGCAGAGACTGCCTCGCTCAGGATTCGGTTCCGATGACGGCCAGGCGCGCCTCTTCGTCGGCAATGATGCACGACTGGATTACGGGCTCCATCGCACCATTGATCGCCTGGTCAAGGTTGTACGCCTTGTAGCCTGTGCGGTGATCAGCGATGCGGTTCTCAGGAAAGTTGTACGTGCGGATGCGCTCGGAACGATCCATTGTGCGGATCTGGCTCTTGCGGTACTCGCTCGCCTCAGCATCCGCCTCTTCTTGGTAGCGGGCCAAGATGCGCGCACGCAGCACTCGCATACCGGCCTCGCGGTTTTGCAGTTGCGATTTCTCGTTCTGCATAGCCACGACAATGCCGGTAGGGAGGTGAGTGATGCGAACAGCGGAGTCAGTTGTGTTCACCGATTGGCCACCGGGACCAGACGAGCGGTAGACGTCAATCTTGAGGTCGTTCTGGCTGATCGCGACCTCTTCAGGCTCATCTACCTCAGGGAACACAAGCACTCCGGCAGCGGAAGTGTGGATGCGGCCTTGAGACTCGGTGGCGGGTACGCGCTGAACGCGGTGCACTCCACCCTCGTACTTCAAGTGCGCCCAGACGCCCTCAGCGGGATCGCTCGATGAGCCCTTGATAGCCAATTGCACATCTTTGATGCCGCCGAGGTCGCTCGAGGTCTGCTCGATGATCTCGGTCTTCCACTTCTTCGACTCTGCATAGTGCAAGTACATGCGCAGAAGGTCTCCAGCGAAGAGAGCCGATTCGGCTCCGCCCTCACCCATCTTGATTTCCATGATCACGTCACGGGAATCGTTGGGGTCACGCGGAATAAGGATGCGGCGAAGCTTCTCTTGAACAGCGTCGAGCGTCTCGGTAAGATCCGGGATCTCGGCAGCGAATGACTCATCTTCGTCAGCCATTTCGGTGGCTGCCGCAAGGTCGTCCGTCAGCTGACGCCACTCTTTGTATGCTGCAACAATGCGCGACAACTCAGCGTAGCGTCGGTTGACTTTCCTAGAGCGGACCGGGTCAGAGTGGAGCTCGGGGTCAGCTAGCTGGCCCTCGAGATCCTCATGCTCGGTCAGCAGCGTCTGTACTGACTCGAACATTGTTAGTCCTCTTTTTTGCCGTTAGTGGATGGAAGAGACTTCTGGATCTGCATGAGGAACTCAACGTTCGACTGCGTCTCCTTTAGTTTACCCAGCACGATTTCGAGTGCAGCCTGCTGATCGAGACCAGCCAGCGCGCGACGCAAGTTCCAGGTGACTTTCACTTCGTCGTCACCGAGAAGCATCTCTTCGCGTCGGGTTCCGGATGCGTTGACATCCACTGCCGGGAAAATGCGCTTGTCGGCGAGCTGGCGTGAGAGACGGAGCTCCATATTGCCGGTGCCCTTGAACTCTTCGAAGATAACTTCATCCATCTTCGAGCCGGTCTCAACGAGCGCGGTAGCGATGATGGTGAGCGAGCCACCCTCTTCAACGTTGCGTGCCGCACCGAAGAAACGCTTCGGCGGGTACAGCGCTGCGGAGTCGACTCCACCCGAAAGCACACGACCGGATTGCGGAGCGGTCAGGTTGTAGGCACGACCGAGGCGCGTAATCGAGTCGAGCAGCACGACAACGTCGTGGCCAAGCTCAACGAGACGCTTTGCGCGCTCGATAGCAAGCTCTGCAACCGTGGTGTGGTCTTCAGCGGGGCGGTCGAAGGTTGAAGCAATAACTTCACCCTTGACGGTGCGCTGCATGTCGGTGACTTCTTCTGGGCGCTCGTCAACGAGAACGACCATGAGGTGAACCTCGGGGTTGTTCTTGGAGATCGCATTCGCAATGGCCTGCAGAACCTGCGTCTTGCCTGCCTTCGGAGGCGAGACAATCAGGCCGCGCTGGCCCTTGCCGATAGGAGCAGCGAGGTCGATGATCCGAGTCGACAGCATCGACGGCTCGGTCTCGAGGCGCAGACGTTCCTGCGGGTAGAGCGGGGTGAGCTTGCCGAATTCAACGCGGTTCGCTGCCTCGTCAACGGGCAAGCCGTTGATCGAGTCGATACGCACGATTGCGTTGTACTTCTGGCGGCCCTGGCTGTTGTCTCCATCGCGAGGCTGGCGGATTGCGCCAACAACGGCATCACCCTTGCGCAGGTTGTACTTCTTGACCTGGCCAAGCGAAACGTACACGTCGCTGTTACCAGGAAGGTAACCGGTGGTGCGCACAAAGGCGTAGTTGTCGAGAACGTCGAGGATGCCGGCAACCGGAATCAGCACGTCATCGTCGGTGATCTCGGGCTCGAAGTCGTCGCCCATGTTGCCACGGCCGCGCTTGCGGTCACGGTAACGGCCACGTCCACCGCGCTCGGAATCAGCGTCGCCGCCGCGCGAGTCATCGTTGTTGCCACGGTTGTCGCGGTTCTCACGGGGTTCGCGAGGCTCGCGGTTCTCACGAGGTTCGTTGCCGCCGCCGTTGTTGTTCTGGCGACGGTTGTTGTTCTGACGCCCCGAACCGTCGGCGTTCTGGCTGTTGCGGCTGCGGTTTCGGTTGCGATTGCGACCCGAACCCGACTCGCCGTCGGAGCTGTTGTCTCCATCGTTATCGTTGTCGGAATCGGAGTCCGAAGATCCCCGGCCGGAGTTGTTGTTCTTGTCGCCGCTGTTGTCGGAGTTGTCCGAGTTGTTGGCGTTGTTATCGCGCTTGTTGCGGCCAGCGTTGCGGCCCTTGCCTGCATCGCCCTTCTTATCAGCGTCGCTGTTCTTATCGGCGTTGCTGTTCTTATCGGCGTTGCCGTTCTTGTCAGCGTTGCTCTGCGAATTGCCTGAATTGACCTCGGCCGAAGCGCCAGTCTTGGCGTCATCGTTCGACACCTCGGGAGCCTCTGCGGCACGGCTTGAGCTGCGACGGTTGCGCTTGGGCGCTGCGTCAGCTGCCGGAGCATCGGATGATGCTGGTGCGTCGGTCGACGCGTTCGAGCCTGCTGCGGCATCCAATTCGCTCGCTGCGGGTGCAGCGTCGACCTTCTTCTTGCGAGGAGCCGTCTTAGGCTTCTGCGCGGCGGAGTCTGTGGACGGCGTGGAATCGGCTGCGGGTGCAGCGTTGGCTGCGGGTGCAGCCGAGTCGCTTTTCGGCGAATCGTTCTTGGCAGCCTGCGGGGCACCAGCGGGAGCTTCGGCTCCTGCGATAGCGGCACCGTCGACGCTCGTGACACGGCGCGAAGCGCGCTTGCGTGCCGGAGCTACCTGAGCTGCGGGAGCCTCAGCTGATGCGGATGCTGCTGCCGGTGTTTGTGCGGTGTTGCTGTTCTTCTCGTTGATAGCTTCCACGAGTTCTCCTTTGCGAAGTTTTGATGTGCCGGTGATGCCACGTTCGGCTGCCATTGCTTGAAGCTCGGGCAGTCGCAACGCGCTAAGCGCGGCACGGGAATCCACGCTTGATGCGTGGTTATTGACGTCAGTCACTACTTGGGGTTCCTTTCCCCAACCACGCATTCGAGCGGTGGTGGAGAGCTAGTCGCTCACCGATGTCTACGCGGATGCGCAGGAATCTTATTCGGGGATGCGACGGGTGAAGTGCAACCGGGATGCTACGACTACGCCGTAGCTTCTACCTGGTGCTCATTCACTGTAGCACCTTTGAAGTCCACAGCTAAGAGAAGACATTCCCAAGGCGTGGCGGCGTGTTTCTGCACGAGAGCCATCGCCTCAAGGCGCTTCGCTGGGTCGTCAGCGAGAACGAGAACTGAGGGGCCAGCGCCTGAAACAACTGCAGCGTGGCCGTGGGAGCGCAGAATCCGAATCAGTTCTGTTGTCTGCGGCATCGCTGCTGCACGGTAGTCCTGATGAAGGCGGTCGCCGGTAGCTTCGAGTAGAAGTTCGGGGCTCTGGGCCAGTGCAGCGATAAGAAGGGCTGCACGCGAAACGTTATAGACGGCGTCGGCGTACGGCACCGTTTCGGGCTGCAAGCTGCGCGCGTGCGCGGTGGAGACCCGGAAGTCAGGAACGCACACCAGCGGAGAGACTCCACGGTGCACGATCAGCTTCTTCGCTTGCGGCCCAGACTCGGTATTCCACGCGATTGTGAGACCACCCAAGAGTGCTGGTGCGACGTTGTCGGGGTGCCCCTCTAGCTCGGTTGCGAGCACGAGAAGGGTCGCGGCATCCATCTCGACGATGCCCTCAAGCAGCCCCTTGGCGGCCATGACTCCGGAGACGATTGCTGCGGCCGAAGATCCGAGCCCGCCGCCATGCGGGATGACGTTGCTAGCCGTGACGTGCAGCGCAGGCATCGTCTGCCCAAAGTGCGTAAAGCAGTGCTGGATCGCCTGAATGACCAGATTAGATTCATCTGTCGCAACGATGCCAGCGCCGACACCCGTGACGTCGATGGTGACGCCCGAGCCCTCCACCGCAGTGACGATGAGCTCGTCATAGTGCGAGAGGGCAAGCCCGAGCGTGTCGAATCCTGGACCAAGATTTGCTGAGGTCGCCGGCACGCGTACTACGACGCTGCGACCGACCAGCGAGGTCATGCCTTGGCCAACCCCAACACGCTGGCAACTTCGGCGGTATCAACGGGGACGATTTGCGGTGTGATGTCGTCGCCACTTGCCGTCTTGAGCGCCCACTGCGGGTCTTTCAAGCCGTGACCGGTGACCGTGAGCACGACCGTTGAGCCACGCGGAATCTGGCCAGCTTCGGCACGCTCCAGCAAACCAGCAACACTGATTGCGGATGCTGGCTCAACAAAGATACCGACCTCAGCCGACAGAATGCGCTGAGCTTCAAGAATCTTGGCATCGCTAATGGCGCCGAAATAGCCATCAGAAACCTTGTGCGCTTCGGTAGCGAGGCTCCACGACGCAGGGTTGCCGATGCGGATGGCGCTGGCGATTGTCTCGGGGTGCTTGACGACCTCGCCATGCACGATCGGCGCGCTGCCTTCGGCCTGGAAGCCGAACATGCGGGGCAACTTGGTGGTGGCAGAGCGTGCCAGTTCTTCGCTGTAGCCACGGAAGTATGCTGTGTAGTTTCCAGCGTTGCCGACGGGCACGATGTGGAAATCAGGAGCGTCGCCCAAGACCTCAACAACTTCGAACGCTGCCGTCTTCTGGCCCTCAATGCGGTCAGGGTTCACCGAGTTAACGAGGTGCACTGGGTAGTTTGCGGCGAGGTCGCGCGCGATGTCGAGGCAGTCATCAAAGTTGCCCTGCACCTGAATAAGTTCACCGTTGTGGGCGATGGCCTGACTGAGCTTGCCCATCGCGATCTTGCCCTCGGGAACGAGAACAGCAGCGGTGATTCCCGCGTGCGCTGCGTAGGCTGCGGCCGAAGCAGAAGTGTTTCCGGTAGACGCGCAGATGACGGCCTTGGCGCCGTGCTCAACAGCCTTGGAAATCGCCATCGTCATGCCGCGGTCCTTGAATGAACCAGTAGGGTTCATTCCCTCGAACTTGACCCAGACATGGGCACCGGTGCGCGCAGAGAGCGCTGGTGCGGGAAGCAGCGGAGTGCCACCCTCCCCCAGGGTAATGATCGGGGTTGCATCAGAGATGTTCAAACGATCGGCGTACTCATGAAGAACGCCGCGCCACTGCCGATTTTTGATTTCGCTACCCACTGGTTACAGCCCCTCAACTCTCAAAACGGACACAACTTCTCGCACAACCGAATTCTCGGCCAGCGCAGCCACCGTGGCGGCAAGCGACTCATCTGTCGCCTCGTGCGTCACAGTCACTAGGGTAGCGCTTGGCACACCCTCGTTTACTGCGCCGACGGTCTGGTTGACCGCCTCGACAGAGACTCCATGGTCACTAAAGACTGCGGCGATAGTCGCGAGCACCCCTGGCTCATCCACAACCGTCAACGTGATCTGGTAGCGCGTCATCACGCTCGAGATCGGCAAAATGGGAAGGTTTGCGTGGGTTGATTCGGCAACACCGGGGCCGCCAATGACATGGCGGCGAGCAGCCGAAACAACATCGCCAAGAACCGCGGATGCCGTTTCTAGGCCGCCAGCGCCTGCACCATAAAACATGAGGCTGCCTGCAGCCTCGGCCTCAACGAATACCGCGTTGTTGGCGCCGTGCACGGCAGCGAGCGGGTGAGTCAGCGGAACAAGCGCGGGGTGCACTCGTGTGCTGACCCCATCGATGCCGCTAGCGGAATCCACTATTCGTTCGCAGATTGCGAGGAGTTTGACGACATAGCCAGCCTTGCGTGCGGCGACAACTTGCTCTGCGGTGATGCTCGTGATGCCTTCGCGGTGCACAGTGTCGAGCGGTACCCGCGTGTGGAAGGCAATGCTCGACAGGAGCGATGCTTTCTGGGCGGCGTCATAGCCTTCGATATCAGCCGTGGGGTCGGCTTCGGCGTACCCCAGACGAGTTGCCTCGGCGAGGGCGTCGTCAAAACTGTCGCCCGTGGCATCCATGCGGTCAAGAATGTAGTTGGTGGTGCCGTTGACAATGCCGAGGATGCGCTGCACGCGGTCGCCGGCAAGGCTGTCGCGAAGCGGACGGATGATCGGGATGGCTCCCGCAACGGCTGCTTCGTAGTAGAGCTGCGCGCCGACCTGAGCTGCTTCTTCGAACAGTTCAGCGCCGTGGTGGGCCAGCAAGGCTTTGTTTGCGGTAATCACATCGGCGCCGGAATGCAGCGCCTTGAGGATCCACGTACGAGCGGGCTCAAGCCCACCAATAAGCTCGATCACGATGTCGGCGCCCACGATGAGCGACTCTGCATCGGTCGTCAGCAACTCCTTCGGGATGTCGGCATCACGGGGTGCGTCGAGGTCACGGACGGCAACGCCCACGACTTCGAGCCCCGCTCCGGCACGTGCGGCAAGCTCGTCAGCGTGCTCGAGCAACAGTGCGGTGACCTGCGATCCGACACTTCCTCCGCCCAAAACTGCGACGCGAAGGTTGCGGTATTCGATCATTCAGAGTCTCCCGATTGTGTAATTCCTGCGTCGCGGCTGAGTAAGTCGTCTTCGGTTTCGCCACGCACAATAATGCGAGCTTTTCCGTCGCGCACGGCGACAACTGGCGGCCGCGCGAGGTAGTTGTAGTTGTTGGACATTGCCCAGCCGTAGGCTCCTGTGGCCGGAACGGCAATCACGTCGCCGGGCTCAATGTCTCCGGGCAAGTACTCGGCTCGCACGACAATGTCACCGGCCTCACAGTGCTTGCCGGCAATGCGAACAAGCGCGGGATCTGCTGGCGAAACGCGGTTGGCGATGCGGGCCGAATAGTCGGCACCGTAGAGAGCGGTGCGCAAGTTGTCACTCATGCCGCCATCGACACTGACGTACTTACGTACGGCCTCGCCATCGACGAGAACATCCTTGATCGTGCCTGCCGTGTACAGAGTGGTGGTCGACGGCCCGATGATAGAGCGGCCAGGCTCAATCGCAATCCGGGGAACCTCAATGCTGAGGCGCGCACACTCAGCCTGAACAATCGAGGCAAGCGAAGCGGCAAGCTCGGCAACCGGCAGCGCCTCATCGGCCGCGGTGTACGCGATACCAAAACCGCCACCCAAGTTCAGCTCAGGCACCGGGGCATCAGCCGAAAGACGCGCGTGCAACTCAAGCAAACGCCGCGCCGCCTCAGCAAAGCCAGCGGTATCGAAAATCTGCGACCCAATATGCGAATGGATGCCCACAAACTCCAACGAAGAATGGGAGCGGATCTGCGCCACCACAGCTTCAGCATCCGACAGCGGAATCCCAAACTTCTGGTCTTCCCTCGCCGTCGCAAGATACTCATGGGTTGATGCGTGAACCCCGCTATTGATGCGCAAGCGCACCCGCTGGGTTCGACCGTGCCGTGACGCGGCTTCAGCAACCCGACCGATTTCGACGACACTGTCGATAACGATGGGGCCGATGCCCGCGCGCACAGCACGGTCGATCTCAGAAAGACTTTTGTTGTTGCCGTGGAACCCCAAACGCGACGCATCAACGCCGGCTGCGAGCGCAACTGCCATCTCGCCGGCGGACGCAACATCGATGTTGAGGCCAGCGGCTGTCATCCATCGGGCAACTTCGGTGCAAAGAAACGCTTTGCCCGCGTAGTAAACCTTGACGCTGGAACCGATGCGAGCGAACTCGGCATCGAATACCGTCTTGATTTCGGTGGCGCGAGCAATCGCATCCGCCTCGTCAATGACGTAGACAGGGGTACCGAATTTGCGCACAAGTTCGGTTGCGGTGACGCCGGCAATTGCCAGTTCGCCCTCTTCTGTGCGCGCAGCATTGTGCGACCAGACGGTCGACGGCAAAGAGTTTGCTTCGGCGGGAGCGTTAAGCCACTCGGGCGCCAGCGGATTCGCGAACACAGTCGCACCTCACAGAGATGTAGACGGAAAACGGCGGATTGTGTCCGCACGGGCGTTGGGGGTGCTGACCACTCTAACGGCAGTCTCGGCTAGCGCTGAATCGAGTTACTGCTCAGGACAGACGCCGTATTGCTGCCACTGGTCGCCACCGAGTGCGATGTTGTCTGCGCTGAGTTGGATGACTAGGTCTGAGCCCTCAACCGCGACCGAATCGATGGTGAGGGCTGCCGGCATCGACGATGCAACGCAGAACTTCTGCGAGCTGAGTAGATTGCCTGCAAGGCCAGAAACCAGGGCATTTTCACGCAGATCGGCTACCGAAATCTGTTGGTCACCGAGGAGCACAGATTGCGGTTCAAAAGCTATGGAATCCCCGGCGGCAATCGGTACCAGATCTAGGGCAACCGGAATGCGAATGAAGAGGAGTTGGAAGATTGTCGAAACCCGAATGGCTGAATCTTGGAGTTCGATGGAGTCGAGTTCGAGTCCGCTCAGCGTGCTCGCAATCTTGTTGATCTCTTTATTAGGTATTGATACCTCCATGGAGAAGGTTTCCAATGGCGCCGACGGAAGCAACGGCACCTCAGTGGCGACAATGTGGGCGGATGCTTCGAGCCCGTTCACCTCGACGCGATCGAGGTCGACCGTCACAACATCGATACCGCCGGTGATCGCTTGCAGCACAAGCGAACCCGAGCCGAGATCTACAGCAACACCATCCGTCGAGTCGATTCCCAGCGACGTGGCAATCTCATCGCGCACGAACGTCTCAGCCGCGGCGCGACCGGCGGTCTCCACAAGAATGACACCGACAATCAGGATGACCGCGATGATGCCGCCGGCAATCCACCAGCCCTTGCGCCCACGACGGCGCTTGGCGTTTGAGCCTCGGGGCTTCGAATCGTTGTCGAGGACGAGTTCGACAGTGGGCTCTTGGTTAGTGTCGGCCACGAAACCTACATCCGCTCCGGAGCGCTAACTCCGAGCATCCAGAGGCTATTGCGCAGCACTTGACCTACGGCGTCGTTGACCCACAGGCGCGTGCGGTGCACATCGGTGACTTCTTCATCGTTCATTGGCGTCACGCGACACTGGTCGTACCAGCGGTGGTAACTGCCGGCGAGTTCTTCAGCAAAGCGGGCGACCCGATGCGGCTCGCGCAGTTCTGCCGCTTGGGCAACGATGCGCGGGAATTCAGCAAGCACACCCACAAGGATGCTTTCCGTTTCGTTGGTGAGCAGCGAGGCATCGAAGACGCTGCGATCCACACCCGACTCCCCCGCATTGCGAGCGACACTGTGCGTGCGGGCGTGGGCGTACTGCACGTAGAAGACAGGGTTGTCGTTGGTGCGTTTCTTCAAGATCTCGGGGTCGAGGGTGAGGGGCGAATCGGCCGGGTAACGCCCGAGCGAGTAGCGCAGAGCATCCGTTCCGAGCCATTCCCGCAGGTCGTTGAGTTCGATGATGTTGCCGGCACGCTTCGACAGGCGTGCACCATTGATGCTCACAAGTTGACCGATCAGCACCTCAATGTCTTTGGTTGGATCGTCGCCAGCAGCCCCGGCGAGCGCCTTGAGGCGGTGCACGTAACCGTGGTGGTCAGCGCCAAGGAGGTAGATCTTGTGCGCGAAACCGCGGTCACTCTTGCTCAAGTAGTAGGCAGCATCGGCGGCGAAGTAGGTGTAAACGCCATTGCCACGCTTGATGACGCGGTCTTTGTCATCGCCGAAATCGGTGGTTGTGACCCACACTGCCTCGTCGATGTCGGCGACGTGACCTTGGGCACGTAAACGCTCGACAGCTTCATCGATAGCGCTCTTGCCGTCATCGTTCGTGGTGTGAAGTGCACGCTCGCTGAACCACACATCAAAGTGCACGTTGAAGTCGGCAAGAGACTTCTTGATCTCGCCCAATTGAAGTTCGTAGCCACGCTCACGAGCAACCGCGATCGCTGCATCGTGGTCAAGGTCAAGAAGTTCTGGGTTCGAGGCAAGAACACCCTTGGCAAGCTCGGCAATGTAGGCGCCAGGGTAACCGTCTTCCGGCGTCGGCTCGCCCTTCGCCGCAGCCAGAATCGATGCCGCAAAGTTGTCCATCTGGTTGCCGGCGTCATTGATATAGAACTCACTCACGAGCTCAGCACCGGCAGCTTTCAGCACCCGGGCAAGCGAATCGCCCAGCGCCGCCCAGCGAGTGTGGCCGATGTGTAGCGGGCCGGTGGGGTTCGCCGAAACGAATTCCAAGTTGATGGTCTGGCCCGCGAGCGAATCATTGTGGCCGTAAACATCACCCTGCTCGACAATGGTCTTTGCGAGCGCACCAGCGGCAGCAGCATCCAAGGTGATGTTAATGAAGCCGGGGCCCGCGACATCCACAGCGGCAATGCCGTCGAGTGTGCGCACTTGCTCGGCGATCTCCGTGGCCAACTCACGCGGGTTTGCGCCCAACGGCTTTGCCAACTTCATAGCGACATTGGATGCCCAATCACCGTGATCGCGGTTGCGGGGTCGCTCTAACACCAAATCGTTCACGGTCAGGCCCAGATCGGGCGTGCCGCGGTCAGCCGCAATGCGGGAGACGACAGAAAGCAGGGTGGCAGAAAGATCAGCAGGATTCACACTGTTAAGAGTACTGGGTGGTCACCGGGGTTCTGTTCGGAGTTCACGACACTGCCGGGTCACTGCAGAGCAATGCCCACACAGGTCGCGAGAATGGAACCATGGCTCTTCGACTTCGTGTTCTTCCTGCAGTTATCGCGCTCAGCGCATCCGCACTTCTCCTGACCGCGTGTGTTCAAGGGGAGCCAGACCCGACGGGGCCGAACCCGACGCGAACGATTGACCCATCGAGCACGCCCAGTATCGAGCCCGAGCCCACTAGCGTTGCGACGAACGACCCCGAGGCAACTGCTGTCGATCTGGCCTGCGCTGACCTGATCTCGCCGCAAGCAATGTACGACTTCAACCCCAATTTCTTGCTGCTGAACAGCTTCACCCCGCCTGCCGGCTCCTCTGCGGCGACCGCACTCGCCTCGAAGGGTGTTGCGTGCCGTTGGGAGAACTCAACCAGCGGGGTAACCATCGACGTTTCTGTTGCCAAGCCTGCACCGAGCAAACTTGACGGATTCAAGTCGAACGCGGGCAGCCCCGCCGATGGCTTCGACGGCTACTTTGCAGTGGCAAGCGGCACCGGCACTGCGCAGGTCTTCAGCGGCGCCTACTGGGCAACGCTTAGCTCGAAGGCATTCTTTGAAGCTGCGGATGCCCTAGATCTCGTCGCCGACGTGCGCGCAGCCCTTAAGTAGAGTGCACGCCCCGTTACCTTGTTTATATCCCCGGATGGTGTTTGTATCTGAGGACGTTGGCCCGTCGGGTCCGGCATGATTCTTGCCCCCAGTCGTTTCATGATCCGGGGGGTG